>JACNJI010000396.1 GCA_014382645.1 Verrucomicrobiota bacterium
GACGGTTGCCAATACGCAAGGCGGCCGTGACCGCAGCCCCCGTGGAAATACCTCCGAGAATCCCTTCTTCAACACCAAGGCGACGAGCCATAGCGAATGCGTCATCGCTGTTAACTCGTTGCACCTCGTCCACTATATCCAAATTCAAATTCTTGGGCACAAAGCCGGCCCCGATCCCTTGTATCTTATGCGGCCCCGGCTTCACCTCTTCTCCGGCGAGGGTTTGGGTGATTACCGGACTTTCCTCCGGTTCGACCGCTACCGAAAGGAGATCGGGGTTGCGTTGCTTGATCACCTCGGAAACTCCTGTGATCGTGCCACCGGTTCCAACGCCGGCGACAAATGCGGCGATATCCCCCTCCACGTCGGACCATATTTCCTCGGCAGTCGTCTGACGGTGAATCTCCGGATTGGCAGGGTTTTCAAATTGCTGCGGCATAAATCCTCTTTCGCCATACTCCTCCAACAATGAATTCGCCTTGGCGATAGCACCCGGCATTCCTTTGGCGCCGGGAGTAAGCACGATGTCGGCTCCCAGTAAGCGGAGGAGGACTCGGCGCTCCTTCGACATGGTTTCCGGCATCGTCAAAAGGCACTTATAACCTTTGGCTGCGCAAACGAAGGCAAGAGCAATGCCCGTATTCCCCGAAGTAGGCTCTATGACGATACTGTCGGGATTCAATTTCCCATCACGCTCGGCAGCTTCGATCATGGAAACTCCGATTCGATCCTTAACGCTCGCAAGCGGATTGAAAAATTCACCCTTCATGTAAACCTCGGCATTACAGCCGGCAGTTACCTTGTTGAGCTTGATTAGGGGCGTACGCCCAATGGAACCGGTTACGTCTTGGTGAAGGGACATGTCAATGGGTGGGTTAAGGATTTAAACGGGAAAATGAGATTAAGGAGCAAATGGAAATGCAAAAATTCCCCTGTAAAGTGGACCTACCTCCTTCGAGGTCCGAAGCTACGAATGGGAGCTTTTCGGTTGGAATCGGCGTTTCTAAGACGATAAACGATCCTTCCACGATTGAGATCGTAAGGACTCATTTGCATCTTCACCACGTCGCCCACGGTGATTTTGATGAAGTGCTTGCGCAATTTTCCGGAAATATGGGCAAGCACCTTGTGTCCGTTTTCCAATTCCACACGAAACATCGTACTAGGCAAAACCGCAACAATCTTACCCTCGACCTCAATATTGTCTTCGGACGTCATGAAATAGTGTAAAGCATTCTGTTCTTTAGGTTTATCATAGAAATTCAAAACATCATGTTTTCCCCATACGTCAAGCGAGCATGCCTTAGCGATTAAGGACATTTCCGGCTTGCGAACAATTCGCCAAAACCGTTTTAAGGAAACCCAAATGCTTGAAATCGCAAAGGAATTGACAACTTGCCCCTTTGAGAAACTCCATCCGTCGCAACTCAACCGCGATGACGAATTTTTCATGAAACTCGCCTACAATCTCGCCATCGACGCATGGAATGCAGACGAAGTCCCGGTGGGCACGGTAATCGTTCATGGAGACGAAGTCATTGCCTCCGCCCGCAACGAAACCAGAATTGCCAACGATCCCACCGCTCACGCCGAAATCATTGCCATTACAAAAGCCGCCAGCGCGATCGGAGACTGGCGACTGAACGAATGTCGATTGTACGTCACGAAGGAACCATGCCCGATGTGCTCCGGAGCGGTAATCATGTCTAGAATAGGAGAAGTCCACTATGCCGTACCCGACCCTAAGATGGGCTGTCTCGGAGGGGCCACGGACCTAAACGCCCTCCCCTTCTCCAACCACAAAGCCAAAGTCTCGTCCGGTCTCTTGAGTCAAGAATCTCTCGCCCTCCTTCAGGCATACTTTCAAGTCAAACGTCAAAACCCTAAGAAAAAACCTAGCTCAAAGGGAGAAATCGAGGGTGGCTGACACCGAACTTACGACCTTGACGCCACCCTACCAAAGTATTTCCATAAGGATATATCAAGTTCTAGCCCCACAACGAACCTTAAATCTAATAAATATGCAGCACACACTTCCTCCACTTGACTTTGCCACAGATGCGCTCGAGCCACACATCGACGCCCAAACGATGGAAATCCACCACGGCAAACATCACCAAACCTATGTCGCGGGACTGAATGCAGCCTTGGAAGGCAACGATACCCTCGCCGCACTGAACGTCGATGACCTTATCCAAGATCTATCTTCCATCCCGGAAGGCATTCGAGGAGCGGTTCGCAACCATGGGGGAGGACATTCCAATCACTCGTTTTTCTGGAAAGCCATCTCTCCCTCGGGCGGAGGATTGCCCACGGGAGAACTTGCTTCCGCCATCGACTCCACCTTCGGCAACTTTGATGCCCTCAAAGAAGCTTTTACCAAAGCGGCTCTAACTCGCTTCGGTTCAGGTTGGGCTTGGCTCGTCAAGCAATCCGACGGGACCCTCGCCGTAACCTCCACCCCTAATCAGGATTCACCCCGCATGGAAGGTATCTCCGACGTCACAGGAATTCCAGTCATCGGTCTAGACGTTTGGGAACACGCCTACTACTTAAACTATCAAAATCGCAGACCGGACTACGTGTCCGCATTCTGGAACGTCGTCGATTGGAACCAAGTCGCCGCCAACTTCGCCGATTGAATTCCTTACCTTTAAGTTCCATCAATACAATAGCAGAAGGGATATCCACTACTCATCCGATTTTTCATCACACGACAAAGATTTCCTCTAGGAAAACGCATTGACAAAAAAGCCTGTTGAAAGTTGTATTTAGCGTAAACATCACTACACGAAATCCTTAGGATTAATTTTCACCATGATGACTAAAATCGGAGAACTTTCTGGATCGACCAAACGCCTAGTTCTAATTCTAGCGACTGCACTTGCGGCAACCGCCTCAACCTTCGCCCAGCAGGA
>JACNJI010000032.1 GCA_014382645.1 Verrucomicrobiota bacterium
TCTCGCCGAGACCAAGAAGGAAAACTACCTGCCCAACCAAAGCCTCGCCTTTTTGCTTCCCAAACAAGGCGACAGGCAGCGTATCTTTGTCGAGGAAAAGGACGGAAAAACCTACTTCTACCTCTCGATGAACCCAAAAGTCATACGCAAACCCAAGACCTTGCCCAAAAAGATCGGCCTGATTTGGGACGCCTCCGCCTCGGCCCGTAACCGCAACTTGGAGAAGGAGCTCACCGTTCTGGAGAATTACTTCTCGAAAATCGGAAACCTCACGGTCACCTTGGTCGTATTCCGCAATGAACTTGAGAAGCCCCGCGAATTCAGCATCCCAAAGGGGGACTGGAAAAAACTGGCTGAGGTTCTGCGGGAACTACCTAACGATGGCGCAACCCAACTCGGAGTCGTCGACCTGACGAAATATGCCTGCGACGAGTTCCTCCTCTCCACCGACGGGGTATCCAATTTCGGTCAATCCGAGCTCGTTCACGGCAAATCCCCAATCTACACCTTGAATTCCTCCCCCGTAGCCGAACACGCCTACTTGCGCTACCTTTCCCAAGCCACCGCAGGCTCTTACTTGAACCTCGCCAACCTGACAAACGAGGAAGCTTTGGCCAAGCTTGCCTCGGTTCCGTATTCTTTTATCGGTATCAAGGAAACCGGTGAAGGCGTCAGCGAGACCTATCCGCGAACCGCCGTCCCAGTCGACGGTTCTTTCTCTTTGGCCGGCATGCTCAAGGGCAAGGGCAAGGGTGCCAAGCTAACCTTGGAATTCGGATCGGGCGGAAACGTTCTTCATACCGAGAAGGTCGCCCTCGACCGCAAGGCTCATGCCTCGGACAGCGGTCTTGCCCGGAGAATCTGGGCTCAGAAAAAAATCGCCGAGCTCGAACTGCGTCCGATCAAGCATGAGGATGAAATCACCGAATTGGGCAAGGAGCACTCCATCGTCACCCGCAACACTTCTCTCATCGTACTCGACCGCTTGGAGGATTACGTGACCCACCGCATCATGCCCCCCGAGGCCGACCTGCGCCAACAATACTTTGCCAAAATCGAACAACAGCAAAAGGAAAAGGAAAAAAGCCGTGAGGGACGGATCGCCGGCGTAATCAAAAAATTCGAGCAAAGAGTGGTCTGGTGGAACAAGACTTTTCAGTTCGGTCCCGGCAAACCCAAACCGAGTAACTTGGGAGTTTTTCGAAGGACCTTCGACAATTTTCTTAGACCCGGATCCGCGAATGCGCAGGCGGCACCGCAGGAAAATGCCGAACTTGAAGAGGCTATTGAAGAGTCTCGTATGCTGGAAAACCGGACTTCGGGCATTGTTGATGCTGCGGGCGACGATTCAAACGCCTTTGTTGCGGAAAGCCTTTCTGAAAGGCGGGATAATCAGTTGGACGATCTTGCGTTGGCGGACGAGTCACTGGACCAGATTCGGGCTCAAAGGTTAACCACAAGCACATTGAATGAAAAGCAGCAAGCAAAGATCACCGATCCTGCGGGCGCCATCAAGCTCAAGAAGTGGAACCCCAAGACCCCTTACCTGGCCAAGCTCAAGAAAGCCAAGGAAGGCGAGTGGTATTCCGTCTACCTGACCGAGCGCAAGGAAAACGAAGGCAGTTCCGCCTTCTTCCTCGACGTATCCGATTTCTTTCTCGAGAAGAAACAATCTGGGCTCGCCCTGCGCATTCTTTCCAACGTTGCCGAAATGGAACTGGAGAATCCGCAGTTGCTCCGCATCCTCGGCTACCGGCTCATGCAGATCGGGCGGCCCAAGCTTGCCGTGGCCGTATTCGAGGAAGTCCTTAAGATGCGCGAGGAAGAACCCCAGTCTTATCGCGACCTCGCCCTCGCCCTCGCCGCCGACAAGCAACACCAGCGGGCCGTCGACCTGCTCCGCCAAGTCGTGGAAGGCAAATGGAACGGACGCTTCCCCGAGATCGAACTGACCGCCCTCAACGAGATGAATGCCATCATCGCAACCTGTGGCAAGGAGCTTGCAGCGGGCAACCTCGACAAACGTTTGCTCAAGAACCTTCCCGTGGACGTCCGGGTCATCCTCACTTGGGACGCGGACAACACCGACATGGATCTATGGGTAACGGATCCAAACGGGGAAAAGTGCTTTTACAGTCACCGCAATACCAAAATCGGGGGGCATATGTCACCCGACTATACGGGTGGCTACGGACCCGAGGAATTCCTTCTCAAACGCGCCCAACCCGGCAAATACCTCGTGCACGTCAACTACTACGGCAACCGTCAGCAAGTCATTGCGGGAGCCACCACCGTACAAATGGAAATGACCACTGACTTCGGCAAGCCTATCGCCAAGACTGAGGCGGTCACCCTGCGCTTGCAAGGCTCCAAGGAAGTGATCAAGGTGGGTGAATTCGTAATCCCCGGCAAAAAGGACAAGCAACAAACCCTAAGCAAGGAGAAGAAATAACATGAATAAATTGAAACTGTTTTTGTTTGCCTGTCTCTGTCCCTTGATCCTCTGTTCATGCAGTTATTCCTCTTCCAGAGGCTGGAGTTTTTCTGACAGCGATTCAGTTGAGGAAGAAAAGGAGCGTCGCAGGGCAGTGGATCGAAAAACCGACAGAATTCTTGAAGTCGGAAGAACCAAGGACCGGGCGGAGGCACGCAGACAAGCCAAGGGAGAAGTTTTCGAGGAGGAATTCTTCCGATCGACCCGTCCATGACGTTTTTTTGACAAACCTTTTACTTGGCTCGAACAACTCCCCTCCCTGTTCATGCTATAAGCTTCTCCATGAAAAAAAGATTTACCTTCCTTTCTGAAAAAATTTCCTTCTTCACGGCTGCAACTGCTCTCTTCTTTCTGCTTTGCGGTTGTCAGACAATCAAGCAGTTCATTCCGAATGACGAGGTTCGCCGTTTCGGCACGGA
>JACNJI010000031.1 GCA_014382645.1 Verrucomicrobiota bacterium
AGCCTTGGCAAAGAAGGACAAAGGCTTTGTCAGTCTATTCAACGGCAAGGATCTGAAAGGCTGGAAGACACCTGCCGGCACCCATGCGTGGAAAGTCATCGATGGAGTGATCGATTACGAAGCCAAGGGCGGGAACTTAGTTACCGAGAAAAGTTTTGGCGATTATACCCTGAGGCTGGACTGGCGCTTCAAACGAACGGCCGGCCCTCCCTACAACGCCAAGATCTTCGACGCAGAGGGTAATCAAAAGAAGGGCAAGGACGGCAAACCCATGACCAAACCCGTTAAGAACGCGGACTCGGGTATTTTCGTGCGCGGCTCGGGAAACTCACAGGTAAATCTCTGGTGCTGGCCTTGCGGTTCGGGTCACTTGTGGGCCTTTCACCAGAGCGATAACCCATCCATTCGCAAAGGAGCTATGCCCAAATTGAATGCCGACAAACCAGTGGGTGAATGGAACGAAATGGAAATCACCATGAAGGGAGAAACGGCCACCGTGATCATGAACGAAAAAACGGTAATCGACCGATCGGAAATGCCCGGCGTGGGTACCAAGGGTCCCATAGTGCTGCAACACCATGGGGGTTACGACGAGAAGAACAAGACATGGAGCTCCGCCTCCGCACTCATCCAGTTCCGTAATATCAAAATCAAGGCACTTTAAAAACGAGATTTGTCTCGTTTCTAAGCTATTCCGAAATCTTGTTACCGATCGACTATGAATAAACTTCTTCCTCTTGCTATATGTTCGTTATTTCTTGGGAATGCCACTCTTCATGCAAAGCCTTCCTATTGGAATCAATTTCGTGGTTCCAACGGAGATGGAGACGCAGGTGACGCCATTTTGCCTCTGGTATTTAATGAAGGTCATCCAAACATAACCTGGAAAACGCCGGTAACGGGGAAGGCATGGTCTTCGCCAGTGATTCGGGACGGGATGGTCTGGCTGACGAATGCCTTGCTTGACGGGCAGAAAATGTGGGCCGTTTGTCTCGATTTCGAAACAGGAAAAATGCTTCACGAGACTCTGGTGTTCGAGAACGGAAAACCACAATTTTGTCACAATATGAACAGCTATGCCACACCCACTCCTGTGATTGAGGGTGGACGCGTCTTCGTTCACTTCGGTACGCACGGGACAGCGGCACTCGATGCCAAAACGGGTAAGAAGCTTTGGGAGAGGCGGGATTTCAAATGCAACCACCACAGAGGTGCCGCCGCCTCACCCATCCCGTTCGAGAAATCTCTCATCGTTCACTTCGACGGGTTCGACCTCCAATACGTGGTCAGTCTCAGCCAAGATACGGGCGAAACGCTATGGCGTAAGAATCGCGCCTTCGACTTCGGAACCAACAACGGCGACAATAAAAAGGCGTACTGCACGCCATCGGTTATAAAACATAAGGATCGCTTGGAACTGATTAGTCCGGCGGCGGCGGCCACGGAATCCCGCAACCCTCGCACGGGCGAACTCTTTTGGACTGCGCGAACGGGCGGCATGAACAGTTCCTCACGCCCCATCTATCGCGATGGGCTAGTATACGTATTCAATGGAATGGGCTCGATATCAGCCATCAAGCCTGGAGGGACGGGAGACGTCGACAAGACCCACATTGCATGGGCACGGCGGAAGGTCGTCGCAAAAAAATCGTCGCCTTTGCTTCTCGACGGGCTCCTATACATGACCTCCGACGAAGGCGTTGCATCCTGTTCGAACCCGCAAACAGGTGAGATCATATGGGCGGAACGTTTAGGCGGAAAGGGTCAATACGCCGCATCCCCCATCCATGCAAACGGTCATATCTACTTTTCATCCAGTGAAGGAGATTTTCCCGTGCTGAAAGCTGGACGGAAATTCGAAATAATATCGCGCAACAAACTTGATGCGGGATGCATGGCCTCTCCCGCCATTGTGGGAAATGCATTGGTAATTCGAACGAAAACCCATGTTTACCGAATCGAGAAAAGTTCGTAATTAAGCGGCGAAACCCTGACACTTGTTTTTGGCCGACAACCATCAAGTTCCGACAAACAATCCAACGACTATGAAACCACTCATCGCCCTCGTCATCACCTTAACCATCAGCTCTACCCTAAAAGCTGAACTGAACTATGAAGCAATATCCGACTGGATCGAACTTCCCGAAGGGCGCGAAAACATCGGTAACATGCACGGCGACGTCGCTGTTAGCTCCGCCGGAGAAATATACGTAAGCGTTCAAGATCCCAAAGCCGGGGTACAAGTATACAGCGCAGACGGAAAATGGATTCGTAACGTCAAGGGAGCCCCAAACGACTTTCACGGTTTTGTCATCCGAAAACAAGAAGACGGCGAATTCCTATACGGACCGCGCCTCGGTGGAGGCGAAATTCTAAAAATGACGCTGGACGGCGAGATAAAGCTACGAATCCCCGCCTCCGCGATTCCGGACAAGTACAAAAAAGGGGGACTTGTTCGCTTAACCGGCATGGACGTAGCCCCGAACGGCGACCTCTTTGTAGTGGACGGTTATTCCTCCGACTACATTCACCACTTCGACAAAACCGGCAAGCACCTCGCTTCCTTTGGCGGCAAGGGCGAACCCTACAAATTCCGCACCCTCCACAAGATCGCGGTGGACACTCGCTTCGATCCTCCACGCATAATCGGTACCGATCGAGCAAACGGCAGGGTAGTCCACATGTCAAACGACGGAAAGTTCATCGGCGAGGTCACCACCGGTTTGCTGATGCCAGCCTGCGTCGCAATTCAAGGAGACCTTGCCGCCATTGGCGAAATCAAGGGACGGGTCACCTTGCTTGATAAATCGGGTAAGGTAGTAAAGCAATTGGGCCACAACAAAAAACCAAAGGAAGTTGGGACCAACCGCACTCCCAAATCAGCTTGGCGCACCGGTTTCGTGACCGC
>JACNJI010000190.1 GCA_014382645.1 Verrucomicrobiota bacterium
TACTGGCCGTTCTCTTTCTGCGGCGGCAGGAAAGCCCCAAGTTGGCGGAATTTTTGAGTGATGCCGATCAGGCGGTTCGCATCGAAGCTATCCGGGCGATTTATGATACCAATGTGCTTGATACTTGGGTGGGTAATCGTCTGGCATCTCTATCTGCAGCTGGTTTGCCGGAAACCGTGCAACGTCGAATTGTGGCGGCAAATTACCGAAAGGGAAAAGCCAAACACGCCAAGCGGATGGTTACCTTGGCCGGCGATGCAAAACTTCATAAGTCGGTTAGACAGTCTGCTCTTCAGGGTTTGCGAATGTGGGAAGCCTCCATCGATACCGATCCGGTACTGGGCCACTATCGTCCCCAGGTTGTAAAGGAGCGCAGCAAGAAGCAACTTGGTGTCGATCTTACCGGTGCGCTTCGTCAATTCATTTCTCGCAAGCAGGATTCTGCCTCTCGTACTTTTTCCAATTCCCTGACGGCTTTGGCCACCAAACTAGCGAACGAGGTTGGGGTATCTCTGGATGTCGCTACCTTGCGAAGTCAGGTCGTGGATGGAGAAGTGTCTGCCGATGTGCGAGTCGCCACTCTCGGTAGCTTGGCTCAGGCCGGTCAAGCGTCCGATGATGCCCTAATTCTCAATCTGATTGAGGATGGTGACGCCTCCGTTCGAGCTGCCGCTTTGCATCATGCCTTCGATCGCAAACTGGATGGTGTCGCCGAACTGGGTTTAGTTGCCGTCAAGGAGGGGCCTATCTCGGCGGCCCGCAGTGGTATAGCCGGTTTGGCAAAACTGGATCCCGTAGCCTTGACGGGTATCTGGTCCGCTCGAGACAAGAGTTTGCGCCGTGAGCTTTGGCTCGACGCCTATTTGGCTCTTGCCGGGGCACGGGACTCCCAAGTCGGCAAGGCGGTCGCATCCTTTGCCGCGAAAGACCCACTCAACGTTTTTTCTCTTAGTGAAGTGGGTGGCGACCCCCTCGCCGGTGAACAAGTATTTCGTAATCAGGGAGCTTGTCTACAGTGCCACAAAATAGGATCCGAGGGGGGAGTTCAGGGTCCAGACCTGACCACTGTTTCCGAACGCCTGAAATCGGCGGAATTACTCCAGTCCGTGATTACTCCAGGAGCTGTCATCGCCGAAGGTTATGGTCTTTCCAGTATTGCTCTTCGTGACGGAACTGCTCTTGTCGGCCGTCTTGCAAAGCAGACTGAAACGGATGTTCAGCTTGTCGCCTTGGACGGAAAGATATCGAACTTGAAGCGGGCCGAGATTGCCTCGATCTCTCCCCCCGTTTCCCCCATGCCGCCGCTTGGGATGACGCTGCCGCCTAGAGATTTGCGCGACCTCATAGCCTTTCTTGCCTCACGAACTGCTGCGAACAATGCCAAGCGCAATGAGACCAAGCACGGCGAGGGTGAATAACATGGTCACATGAATTCCATGTCTCTAGGATCGACCTCAAGAATTCTGGTTATCGCCTTTACTTCGCTAACTGTTCTTTTCGCTCAAGGTCTCGCTCTTCCATCAAAATTCATCCAACCGGATCCCAAGGGCTTCCCCGAGCTCTTTGCTTTTACGGATACTTGCAACAGTTACCTTCTTCGTGACGGCGACGCCGCCTTGTTGATCGACTTGGGCGATGGTGGAGTCCTTGATCATCTGGATACTCTCGGCGTGAAGCATATCGAGTGGGTATTGTTCACCCATCACCATCGCGAGCAATGCCAAGGCATAGGAAAGGTCGATCGCAAGGTGACTCACGTGGCGGTTCCCGAGGGGGAGCGTGAGCTCTTTGAGAATCCGATCTCCTTTCGCAAATGGTTTCCCAAGCTAAACGACAAGTATTCCGTCTACGGGGCCAGTTACGCTCGACCACCCAGCCAACCTATCACCGTCGACAAGACATTGAAGGACGTCGAAACCTTTGCTTGGCGAGATTACCGAATCGAGTGCCTGTCAACCCCCGGGCATTCACCCGCCGGCATGACTTACCTGTTGCGTCGGAAGGGTGGGGCGATTGTCTTTACGGGAGGCGTCATGCATGACGGGTCGAAGATGACCACTTGGTATGACTCCGAATGGGACTACGGTTTCGCCAAGGGTGTGGATGCTGTCCTTGGCTCTGTCGACAAACTTATCGAAAAGAAACCCGTTCTCGCCTTGCCCTCGCATGGACCCGCAATCCGTAATGCCACGGCTCAACTGAAAACCTACAGGGAAAAACTGACTACCTTTCGAGCGAGCTATATCCGCGGCTATGCGGTCCACAAGATGACCCCCAAGCAGAGTGATCCCATCTCGAAACCGACCGCCTTCCCCTTGATGAGCCGGGTTACTCCGCACCTTTACAAGCTGAACCCGGAGACCTTGGGCAAAAACTTCGCTATCATCATATCGGATAACGGGCGCGGTCTCGTACTCGACTGCGGGCTTTTCCCCGAGGTTTTGCTGCACCGATTGATCCAAGGCATGAAGAAGCACTTCGGGTTGAAACAGATCGATGCTCTCTGGATTTCGCACATGCACGGTGACCACTTCCTGCTGGGCCCCGTCCTGCGGGAAAAGTACGGGGCCAAGACCTGGACATTGGACAGCATCGCCGACAAATGTGAGAACCCGCGCCGTTATGATTACGCCGCCCTCGTCTCGGCTTATGGTTCGGGTTACGTCGGCTCTTTTATTGACGGAATGAAGATCGACAAGCCTTTCCGCGATGGGGAGTCCGTGGACTGGGAGGGATACAAGGTGCAGATCGACTGGATGCCCGGACAGACCGAGTTCGGGTGTTGCCTGTGGTTGGAAATAGATGGAAAACGAATTGCCTTCACCGGGGACAATCTTTTTGCGGATTCTTCAAACGTTAAGCAGAACGGTCACGAGGCTGTGGTGGCCCGCAACAGTTCCATTCTCGAGGAAGGTTACTTGCTCGGAAGTCGATATCTTCGCGACTTGAAGCCCGACCTCGTGATGGGGGCGCACTCCTACGTCATGCCGAATCCCGCCGGTTTGCTTGATCGCTACCATGCGTGGTCCAAGGAAATTATTCGACTCTACAAGGATCTCTTGCCTGAGAAAGACTACGAATACCTCTACGACCCCTATTGGGTCTCGGCTTATCCCTATCGAGTCGATTTCACCAAGGAAACCACCCAAACCGTCGAGATCACGTTACGCAACTTTCGTTCCACGCCCCAGCTCCATCGTGTCGAGCTAAAGCTTCCGCCGGGCGTCAAGGCGGAACCTGCCGTTCTGGAGTCCTCCGTCGAGGCGGAGAGTCGTCGCAGTTTTCCCGTGCAGTTAACCATCGACCGTAAGGCCGTTTCGCCCGGTATCCAGATGATACCTTTTGACATTACGCTTGATGGTAAACGTCACGGTGAGCTTTTCGATTTCATTATCCGAACCGGCGAATAGGTATTCTCTGGAGTTTTCTGCAGTTGATTATGGTGCTACCTACTATCGGAATTTGGGGTTTCCGTCTACTTGACGCTTGTTCATCAAAACTGTTAGCTAGCTTTGGATCTATGCCGTTCCCTTCAATCACTAGTTTTCCTCACTCAAACTCAACCTAGAACCTGTTGTGACCTCCGATGCCTCCAATCGATTAATTGCCGCTACGGTCGACCTCAAGGATCAGGTGAATGAGCTCAACTTTGGTTCGCCGACCGAGTATGTTTACAATCCATTGGATTATGCTTGGCCCGCCCATGAACAGTATTTGCGAATGGCCACCGCCACCCCGACGAAGGTTGTGTTTCTGGGCATGAATCCCGGCCCTTTTGGAATGGTTCAGACTGGGGTTCCCTTTGGCGAAGTCGCGGCTGTTAAGGGCTGGATCGGAATCAATGCGCCGATTGGCAAACCGCCCCGAGAGCATCCCAAGCGACCTGTTGAAGGCTTGGCTTGTTCCCGAAGCGAGGTGAGTGGTCGCCGCTTGTGGGGTCTCTTCGCCGACCGTTTTGGCTCGGCGCCTGCCTTCTTCGAGGATCACCTTGTGGCGAACTTTTGCCCTCTGGCTTTCATGGAGGAGGGAGGGCGTAACCGGACTCCTGACAAACTGCCCGCCTCCGAAGCAAAACCACTATTGGCAGCCTGCGACCAGTACTTGTTTGAAACAGTAAGAATTCTTCGACCAGATTGGTTGGTCGCCGTAGGAGGATTTGCCGAGGCTCGAGCTATTTCTGCCTTGGCGGGTTTGGAGGTAAGGATTGGTAAGGTGCTGCATCCAAGCCCCGCTAGTCCTGCCGCAAATCGAGGTTGGGCCGAACAAGCTACCCATCAACTAGAAAACCAGGGGATTTGGTGAATGAATCCTAATCTTTTATGAATCCATGACTTTCTGTCCAAAACCTATGAATTTCCTATCGTTCATGAAGGCCCCGTACTTTCGTCAACCTCGGTGAATGGAAAGAAATTCGTTCTTCATTTTCAATCAACTGGTTCCGGCTTGATTGGCGCCCGAAAGGGAAAGCTCGATGCCTTTGCACTTGCCGGAAAGCACCGCGTCTGGCACCGGGCTGAAGCGAGTATGGAGAAGGAGGTGATCGGTTCTTTCGTTCATCAAGGTCCAAAAGCCTGTGGCAGCCCGTTACGCTTGGGCTATGAACCTTTCTAAAAGAAACCTCCTTTACAAAAAAGAAGGGTTTCCTGCTTCCCCTTTCCGGAACGACGATTGGCCCATCTTCGATCCCAAGCCAGACCTAATCGATGTGGCCAAGCCTGAAAAGCCAAAGGGGTATCAATCCAAGGACTGGACCCGCCCCTATATGCTCGAGTGAGTCTTCCACTCGAATCCTCATGAAGAAACGTTTTCATCAGATTGTTTCCTTCTTCTTCTGGTCTTCTTCTCTCCATACGGTAGGCCGTTCAAATGGGGTCAAGTTCAGGGAATTATGGATCGGGGGAATCCATTGATTCACTTTTGCTTCGATTTCGAGACTGTAATCCTTCACATTCGATTCGATGGAAAAAAAAGACATTGTCGGTGTACTCGAGCAAATCGGTACCATGATGGAGATCAAGGGGGAAAACCCTTTCAAGGTGCGGGCCTATTTTTCGGGTGCGAGAACCTTGCAGACATTGGAGGAGGATCTGGCTCAAGTAATCGAGGAAGGCCGGTTGAGTGCAGTCCCCGGCATCGGCAAGGCTTTGACCGAGAAAATCCAGACCTTATACGCGACCGGCGAACTTGAGTTTTATGACAAGCTGGTCGCCTCAGTTCCATCCGGCTTGCTCGATCTGCTCGAAATTCCCGGCCTTGGAGGAAAGAAAATCAAGGTTTTGCACGAGCAACTGGGCATCGACTCGATCGAGTCCCTGACGGAGGCCTGCAACGAGGGCAGGGTCGCCGAGCTCAAGGGGTTCGGTGAAAAGACCCAGGAAAAGATTCTCTCCGGGATCAAGAATCGGGAAGCCTACGCTGCCCGCCATCTTTGGTGGAAGGCAAGGGAGGTAGCGGACCGAATCCTGTCCGGTTTGCAGGACCTGCCTCAAGTTGAGCGGGTCGAGGCCGCCGGCAGCCTCCGCCGTGGAATGGAAACGGTGGGCGACCTTGACTTCTTGGTCGCCTCCTCCGAACCGGGTCCGGTCATGGACTGGTTTACGAGCATGGATGGAATCGCGGAGGTTACGGCCCATGGAGACACCAAGTCGAGCGTGCGCTTTGATGACGGTATGCAGGCGGACCTGCGGGTCGTCCCGGGCGAGCAATTCTTTTTCGCCCTGCATCACTTTACGGGTTCCAAGGACCACAACGTTCGGATGCGCCAGAAGGCCCTTTCCCTTGGGTTAAGTCTGAGCGAATGGGGCCTTCGACCGGAAGAGGAAAAAGATTCTTCCCGCAAGGCGGGCCCGATCGCGGCCCATTCCGAGGAGGATATCTTCGAGGCCCTTGGGCTGCAGTACGTCCCGCCTGCTCTCAGGGAAGGATTGGGTGAAGTCGAGGTGGCGGAGAAAAACGAGCTTCCCGAATTGCTTGAGCTTTCAGATCTCAAGGGTTGCTTCCATAACCACACCACTGCCTCTGATGGCCGAAACACTTTGGGGGAGATGGCCGGCGAGGCGGATGCTCGGGGCTGGGAATACCTCGGCATAGCCGATCATTCTAAGTCCAGCTTTCAAGCCAACGGGCTGGACGAGGACCGTCTGGCCAAGCAAGTCACGGCTATCCGTGAACTCAATGAGAGCGGACGGTTCCGATGCCATGTTTTTGCCGGTTCCGAAGTTGACGTACTCTCGGGTGGCAAACTCGATTTCGAGGATTCCGTACTCGAGTCCCTCGATTACGTCGTGGCTTCCGTCCATGCCGGCCTGACTCAGGACGAGGAGACCATGACCGCTCGGATCATCAAGGCACTCGAGCATCCCTCGGTCACTATGTTTGGTCACCTCAGTACTCGCCTGCTTCTGAGGCGGGAACCCAGTCGGATGAATATACCGAAAATTATCGATGCGGCTATCGCCAACGGCAAGATTTTGGAACTGAATGCCAACCCCATGCGCCTCGACTTGGACTGGAGGCACTGGAGGCGGGCTGCGGAGAAGGGGCTGCTTTGCTGCATCAACCCGGATGCCCACGCCACCCATCACTTCGACTACCAGCTTGCCGGTGTCCATGCCGCCCGCAAGGGATGGTTGACCGCCGATGAAGTGCTTAATACCCGTACCCTGAACGAGATCAAGGAGTACCTCGCCGGCACGGGCTGAGCTTCTCTCTTCCTCCCCATGCATTTTCTCTTGGGAGCCCTTATGTCTTTACCGGTAGGGCTTTTCGGTAAACCCAACTTCATGATCTTTCTTGCCGACGATTTGGGCTACGGGGACGTCGGTTATCAGGGCGGAAACGTACCGAACCCGAATATTGATTCGATCGCCAAGGAAGGTGTGATCTTTACCTAGCAGACCTTCGGGTTCTGGGAAAAGATAGGTCCTTTTCGTGTATCCAAGGAAGTGGAGCCCGGGATTCCCCTGACCTTGGGGAAAACATGGCACGAGGTGAAACGTGTGCGAGTGTGGTCCGCCAAACCGAACCCGGAATGGGAGCAGTTCAAAGGGGAAGCCCTTTATGTCTAAAGTTCACGATTATCGGAACACCATATGTCCCTAGTCCTTGCTATTGTCTGATGGGAGTGCGCTTTTTCTCCATCATTCTTTCTTCATTTGCCGTTGAATGCGGGTATTAGTTTTTGTGGGAGTGATCGGAGCATGGTTCCCATCCCTTTGTTGTGTGCTGTGGCGACGATGACTAGGTTTAATTCGGGGAACATGAAAATGAATTGACCACCGGCTCCGCGCCCTTGCTTGCATTGGTAAGTTTTGCCGTCGACCTCGAATTCCTCCACCCACCAAAAGTATCCATAGTAGGCATTCCCGTAGCTGAGCTTGATCGGGTGGGTGGCTTTTTTGACGAATGCCTCGGGCAAGTGCTGCTTCCCCTTCCACTTTCCATCGTTAAGAACAAGGAGGCCCATCTTGATCATGTCGCGGGAGAGGAAACTTGATCCGGCCGCCGATTGGGGCAGGCCACTTACGTCCTCCTGCCAATGGTAATTCGTAATTTGCATAGGCTTGAGCAGTTCATCCCTAATGAAATCCTTCGCTGATCCTGGGACAACGCTCTCAATTACTTGCATGGTGAGGACGGGATCGGCGGCTTGGTATTTGAATTCGCGGGGGTAGGGTGAAATGGGTTCACTAAACTGCAAGTAGGCTCGAGCTTGACCTTGCCCCTTGAGCAAGCTGGGGGTTCTCATGAGTTGACGGATCTTCTCCTTGGGCAACCGGACCCCCGAGCACATATGCATTGCTTCGTGCAAAGTGACCTGCTCGGCACCGTCGGCAAGCTTGGAGGGATCAACCTTCTTGAGAAAGGAAACGACAGGTTTGTCCAAGTCCTGCATAGTGAGGTAACCGAGTTGGATGGCCCGACCTAGGGCAAAAGCTGTGTAGGACTTCGTGATCGACATTTGATAGTGTGGATAATTCGCCCGTCCCCGTCGGAAGTAAGCTTCGAAGATCAATTTATCTTTGTGGGCGATGAGCAGGCTGTCGGTCTTGCCGGTCTTGGGATCGTTAGACGCTTGGGCCAGTTCGCGAGCATAGGCGAGAACCAGTTTCCTGTTTCCGCCGTCTTTCCCGAGCACCCCTACGGGCAATTGATCCTTCTTGTCGCCCGGGGCAGGATCGATGAAGGATTTTTTAAGGTAGGTAAGGTTCTTTTCCCGTTCGTAGGAGACGTCCTTGGCATTGAGGTCGGTGACCTCGGGAGCGAGTCCGGTACTCGGTTTTGCGTTTGTCGCAAAAAGGGGCAGGCATGCGAGGAGGAAACAGGTGAGGTTCTTGGATTTCATGTTTGTCGATAATGGAGTGACTCATCTTGGGTACTGCCTGCAAGTCGGATCAACCCGCATGGGACGTGAAATTAATGACTATTCAAACTCCTATGACATTGACAAGATTAAGGATTACGAAAGGAATCATATATTATGATAAAAAAATCTACCTTTGTTGTGCCTTTCCTTGTGTCCGGATTAATGGCTTTTGGGGCCAAGGCTAAAGAACCCGAAGTCCGCAAGGAAATGCGCGGGAAAACGGAGTACATGTTCATCGATGGGATCAAGGTTCATGAGACCGACCCGAAGAAACAACCCCAGCCCAAGGTGGTCGAACCCAAGCCATATGACGCAAAGGCCGCCAAGGCTCCCGAGGGTGCTATCGTACTTTTCGATGGGACCGAGAACACTCTCAAAAATTGGCAGGCAGGTAATGGTGGGCCGACCAAGTGGAAACTCGTGGATGGAGCACTCGAATCCGTTCGAGGGGGTGGCTACCTCCAGAGTAAGGGACAATTTGGTTCCTGTCGCCTACACGTTGAGTTCGCCACTCCCAAGGTGGCCAAGGGCAATGGCCAAGGCCGTGGAAACAGTGGCGTCTTTCTCATGGGGCAGTACGAAATTCAAGTTCTTGATTCCTACAAAAACATAACCTACCCGGACGGACAGTGCGGCGCCCTCTACGGACGGGCCAAACCCCTCGTCAATGCATCGCGTGGGCCTGGCGAATGGCAGACCTACGACGTCACCTTCAATCGTCCGATCTTCAACGAAAAGGGCGAGGTTACCAAAAAGGCGAAATTTCACGTCGTTCACAACGGTCACGTCATCCATGATAATCTCGAGTTGACTGGTGGAACTGGTTGGCGCGGGTCTCACTCAATTTCGGAATACAAGAAGCACGGGGACAAAGGCCCGCTGAAGATGCAGGACCATGGGAATCCGGTCCGCTTCCGAAATGTCTGGGTGGTCGAGCTGAAGGACTGATTTACATCGCGGAAGATTTGCTTTCTTGGTTCCTCTCTCTTTCATTTCGGTCTGGCACAACCCCTGGTCGGGCGACTCGGTCCTTTTGCGAGACACCACCGGCAAGGTTCTGCCATACCCAACAGCAATGTCGCAAAGATCGACGTAAGCCCCGTCTCCCTCATGCCGCCCGGGTTGACCGCGTCCCTCCGCCGCGACGAAATGATCGACCTCCTGAAGTATCTCACTTCTCTGGGCATGAAACATCCCTGAAACATCCCGCTAACATTTAGGTACTTCCATCCAGGAATTACCAATGGAATGGAAAACTCACGTTGTCGTGTTGTTCCTGCTTGCCGCTGTTCCATCGTGGGGAAAGCAGGCAGTCACTCCGTTGCACAAGGACGTTTCCTATGGTGACCGCAAGGCTCAAGCGGTCGACGTTTACCTGCCGAAGTCCGACAAGCCGACTCCGGCGATGATCCACATCCACGGTGGTGGCTGGCGAGGTGGGTCGAAGCTGCATGTGCCGGCTTTTCTTAAACGGGCCGTGGCGGAAGGGTGGTTGGCGGTGGTGCCGGTTGAATATCGGTTTACGCATGTGGCCACTCACCCGGCCCAAACGAATGATTGCCTGCGAGCGGTGCAGTTCGTCAGGTCAAAGGCCAAGGAATGGAACATCGATCCGACCCGCCTTGGGGCAACGGGTGGTTCTGCCGGCGGGCACCTTACGATGTTCGTTGCCTCGCATGACGGCCTCGCTGATTCCGATTCCGACGAACCGGTCGCCAGGCAATCGTCCCGCATCCAATGCGCTGTCCCGTTCGCCGGGCCGTCCGATTGGTCTTTGCTCTCCACGATCAAGCACGACCACCCGGCTTATCGCCAGTTAATAGGCTACGAACCGGGCACTCCTCCGGGCGACATGAAGGAAGCAATAAAGAAGAAAGTCTCGCCGAGAAGGCCTTCGCCTTGGATCGCTTGAAAGGGGTCAATCCCCGGGTAGCCACCCTCCGAGACCTCGAGCAAATTCTGAGCGACGCCTTTTGAGCTGAACTACCCCGCTGGAAACCTGAATGACATCAAAAAGTAATTACCAATGAATTGGGAAGCTTCACAATACCCTCCTTCTACGACTTTTCATTTTTGGCCCAACGTTTCATTTGCATTTCTTTTCAGCGTTTGAGTTCTACCCGGGTGTAGGGACTGGAAAGGTAGGTTTTGTAGGGTATTCCTTTGTGGCGCAGGGTTTTTAGGTGGTTGGTGAAGAAATCAATCCGGGAGGCTTCGGGGTCGATTTTGATCTTCACCGACCAGTGGTTTCCTTCGCGTTTCATTTCCATCGACTGGTCATCCGGAATCATCTCGCTCAAATAACTTGGGCTACCGTCGGGCGCCCGATCGAAGATCCACCATATGCGTCCGTTTTCCTCTTCGGAGGCGGCGGGAAAAGAGGTCATTACCTTAATGAATTTTCCTTCCTTGGTATAGTTTACTTCAGGAGGCGTGAGAAGAGAGCCTTTCATTTCATCGGCAAAGAAATGGCTGAGCAAGAAGGCGGACTTGTTCTGTTGATCGCGTTCGGTCATCGGATGCCCTCTTTTGCCATGTCCTGAGTTTGCCCCAAGGTACACCGGGATCGTCGGGTGGTTGGCACCTCCCCAAGCCATGTCGAAGGCCACCATGTCATGGGTGCCGGGATGAAACAGCATCTTGACTCCTCGCTTCCTTAGTTGTTCGAGGTTGCGGGAAATGAAGACCTGATCGGAAATATCCCGAGAAAATTTCTGCAGTTCTTTCCATTTCCCCCCGGCATCGAGGACGCGTTCGTTGAAATTAGGCCCAAAATGACCGCCGGAGAAACCCCCGCGCCTTCCCGGTTGTGATCGTAATTCCTTCCATGCTTCATCTTCGCAAAGACGCAGAGGCGAAGCCCAGATGGGGGAGACCGTGGCGTGCACTGCAGTCATTCGCTGATCGTGGAGGATCGCCATCGATGGAGACGCGCCGTTCTTTGATCCACCGGTTGCTGCGACTTTACCCTTTTCGAAATGATCCGTTTCGGCGTAAGCGGTGGTGATGGCCCGCATCAAGGTGGCGGGCCAGGCCCAGTATTGAATTTTGAATCTGGGGTTGAGGGTTTCGGCGAACTTTTTTTCCGCGGCTTGGGCCATTTCCCGTTGTCCATAAGATCCGGGTTCCTGAACCACGGTGGTGACCAGTCCGATTCCGCCCTTGAGGAATTCACGGTCGATCGGGTTGGGCCTGACGTCCTTTTGCAGTCGGGAAGGGACACTGCCACCAGTGAGATGGAAACCTTTTGCTTTGCGTTTTGCGGGCACAACCATGCGGACCGGAACCCGGTATTCCTGCCCGGGCCAGAGGTCACCGACATTGATCGTGACCAGCTTCTGACGGGTTTCGATGAGGCCATCAACCTTGTGCCAGTCTTGCAGTACCTTGATCTTAAGCGTGCTTGGGTCTTGGATCTCATCCATATCGAAGACCTTCATTCCAAAGGCTGGGGTTGAAAGAAAAAGAAGGAGAAAGCTGAGTGTTTGTGGTTTCATGAGATTGATTTTATTTTTTGTTTTTTCGATACTTAACCAAGGTGGGGCATGCCTGCCGAGTTGGAAAGCAAGGGCTTGGGGTTTTCTACAAAAGCGGCAGGTCGGACGTCTCGTTTGATTTCTTCGACATGGGCATCGAGTTCGACTTTCAATTCCTTTACTCTTTCCGGGTATTGATCGGCGAGGTCTGGACGTTTGTAAATATGGAAATCAGAGAAAGGGTTAAGGCATGCTGAGGAAGGAGGGCTTTAGTGTGATAGTGATGCTGCTGCGAAGGATTGAATGAATTGTCAGTATGCTTTAGCAATGGATAATGGCTCGATTGACCTGCGTTTTGTATCGTAGCGTGAGTGATCTTTTCTCATAACATGCGGGATGAAAACTCTTCCCGTTTGGATTCTCTTTGTTTGCCTCATTAGCCCCTCGGCTCGTTCATTCGCCGACGAGGGAGTCGGGCACCACCATCCCAAAGGTGAACGACTCAAGGTTTTGTCTTTTTCGGGTACCGGTTGGTATCGTCATCCGGAAACCGCGGCCATCAATCGCTGGCTGGTCTTGCTTGGCGACAAGAAAGGGTTCGACGTCGACGTGTCCGAGGACGGCAAGGATTTGCGCCCGAAACAGATCTCACGCTACCAGGTGATCATCCTCAACAACGCCAACGAATTGTTCACTATATTGTCTGAGGATGAAAGGAAGTCGGTCGAGGACTGGTACGCCGGCGGCAAGGGCATTGTCGCCCTGCACGCTGCTCTCGTGCACCAGCAGGACTGGAAATGGTTGAGTGATTTGGGTGGCTGCGACTTCGATAGTGACTCCGAATACTTGAAGGCCAAGGTTGTGGTCGATCCTGCCGCCAAGGAGCATCCCACTGTCCAAGGCCATGGGGACTCCTTCTGGTACGCCGCGGACTGGACCAATCACACCCGGACGGTGACCGGCCTCCCCGGCTTTAAGGTTTTGCTGCGGGTGGACGAATCAACCTACGACCCAGTCCGCGACTTTTTTAAAAAGCGCGGCGGCAAGGCTATGGGGAAGGATCACCCCGTGGCTTGGATTACGGAGAACGGTGGAGGTCGCTTTTTCTACACAGAGCTTGGCCATGACGTTGCTAGCCTAGACACCCCGTTCGGTCGCCGGCACGTGACCGAGGCCGTTCGCTGGGCCGCGGATCACAAGGATAAGAAGTAGGATTACATAGTGGGGAAACTCATCTGTCATTACGGTTATCGATTTTGTCTTTTTGCATGATTAGATTTCTTTTGCTCCATTCTCCGAATTTCTTTTCTTTTTGCTGCATGAAAGCCTTCACCTACCTTTTCACCTTTCTCGTCCTTTCTCTGTCTGTCTCGGCCAAGACCAATGTCATACTCGTCATGGCCGACGACCAAGGTTGGGGACAGACCGGATATTATAATCACCCCGTCCTCAAGACGCCTAATTTGGATGCCATGGCGTCGAACGGCCTTCGTTTCGATCGTTTCTATGCGGGCGGTCCCGTCTGCTCGCCCACCCGAGCCACCGTACTCACTGGGCGCACGCACGATCGGACAGGAGTGTTTGACCACGGTTATGCCCTTCGCGACCAAGAGAAGACCATTGCCCAAGCCATGAAGAAAGCAGGCTATGCCACCGGCCACTTCGGCAAGTGGCATCTCAACGGGTTGCGGGGCCCCGGCGTACCTATCCTCGGCGACGACTCACACGCTCCCGGCGCCTTCGGTTTCGACACGTGGCTTTCCGTGACCAATTTCTTCGACCTGAATCCTGTTATGAGCAGACAAGGTGTGTTCGAGGACTTCAAGGGCGACTCTTCCGAAATCATCGTGGGCGAGGCTCTCAAGTTTATTACCAAGAAAGCTAAGGCCAAGGAGCCTTTTTTCACTGTTATCTGGTACGGCACCCCGCATAGCCCGTGGATGGCCGAGGAGGTCGACCAAAAGCCCTTCACCGCACTTACGGAAAAGGCCCGTGAACACTACGGGGAACTGGTCGCCATGGATCGCAGTATAGGCACTCTGCGTAAGGGTTTGCGTGACCTTGGTATCGAGACAGGCACCCTCGTTTGGTTTACCAGCGACAACGGCGGCCTTCCCGGTTTCAAGCCTAGCACGACTGGAGGTTTACGTGGCTTCAAAAGCTCGATGTACGAGGGCGGTCTTCGGGTTCCGGCGATCATTGAATGGCCTTCGGGTATTCCCAAGCCTCGCATTACGAAGCATCCGGCAGGAGCCGTTGATATTTTTCCGACCATTGCGGGTATCGTAGGTTTGCCGGAGTCCTCGATGCTGCAACCGCAGGATGGTTTGAGCTTAGTACCTTTGCTTGAAAAAGAAATTGGGCCTCGCAAAAAACCTCTGATTTTCCGCAGTCGCGCCCGGATCGCAATCATCGACAACGACTGGAAGCTGCTTTCGATGCCCAAGGGGAAAACCCGCAGGCTTGAGCTTTACAATCTCGTCGAGGACACTGCCGAGTCATCTGACCTCTTTGGAGAAAAGCCGGAGGTGACCAGGTCTCTTCGTCAAAAACTGGCTCAGGCTCGCTCATCCATCGATGCCAGTGTGGCGGGAAAGGAGTACCCCAGCTACAAAAGGAGTGCCTAACTCCCTCTCATTTTTTCGACCGAGGGGGGTGCCTTCCCACCCCACGTTATGGACTGGGAGCAGCGTCTCGAAATCGCGTTCCGCCTCCAGCGATTCTTGCTAACTAATTTAAAACCTGATTTGCATCATT
>JACNJI010000030.1 GCA_014382645.1 Verrucomicrobiota bacterium
CCGACGAACAAGGCGAACAAGGGCACGATGAAGGGAATCAGACCGCGGGCACCGATGAACAAGAGGCTGGTCAAGAACACCATCAACCCGCTCAACAGGGTATACCCATTTTCGAAGTCGAAGGTTTTGTCGATGCATGGATGGGCGACAAGGTACACTATGAAGGTACCAAAGTCATGATGGCTGAAAAGTTATTCGACTCGGCTAGAGAAAATGGCTTTGTTTACGAAGTTGCCCTAGATAACGGGAAGATCCTTATTTTCGATGAGAACAAGACCTTCCTCCACTCCACTTATGCTGATGATTTCGCTGACACGGAAGTAGAAGAAATTGCTCCTGCAAATTCCCCGGCGGTGGTTAAAGAATCGATCGACACAACTTTCCCAGGTTCAAAAATAACCGAACTGGAAAAGGAATTCTCTTTGGAACCGGTTTCCGCAGGAGAAGAGAAAAGCTTCTACTACCTTGCCGTAATTGAAAATGCGGAAGGGGAAAAGCTTGAGGTAGCAATCGATTCTAATGGAAAGATCGTTCACACGCATGAACACGAAAAATCTGATTTTGAGGAATGGAAAGAACCGGAACTCCCATCGACTGCAACGAACATTCTGAACGAAAAATACAAGGACGGCGAACAAGGAATTGGATATTGGGTGGAGGAAAGACTTGGCTTGGATGGAATTATGGAGTTCGTCGCTCACCTTAACGACGAGAGAGAAATCATCTTTGATGCGAACGGAACCGAGATTGGGGTCCGCGACCCTTGGCAGGAACGCCTCCAACAAGTCGACGCCGGTCTGAAATTCGACGTTGGTCGATCCAAGTGGGGGACTTCCTCCAATGGGGGCAACTTCGTGCAAGACACAGAAACAAGTCCTGCCAAAACGAATGGCGGCAATGGATCAGACGCATTCGTACACATCAAAAAATTGGATGGGGACGATGAAGGCAGCATGCTCTACCGCATCGCCCTTTTGAACAAGTCGTCCGTCGAAGGAAACGCCTCGGCCGCCGACTTCGACTTAGCTTCCACCGTTCTTGACGCCAACACATCACTAAACTTGACCTTCACCTACGCGATGGGCCCTCCTCGATACTTTGCCGTAAGCGGCGCCGACGTAACCGCATTCAAGCATCGTCGCCCGGAGTGGGACAAGCCCGGGTCATTCACGATTCAAGCCAAGACGGTCGACCCCGTCGCTTCCAACCACAACCCCAACGACTCGGTTTCATCCACATTCGGCATTCTCGTGGAAATGGGTGGTGAGCGTTTCCACGATGGAGCCCTCTTCGTGGCAAACGTCATTCCTCAGGACGTAAAAGGTCCGGATTTATCGTCCCCGTGGGATCCCGTGACTGGCTTCCGCCTCAACGGATTATCTGATGCCAATACATCCGTGAAGGCATATTTACCAAAGCAACTGATTCAACACAAGTTCGGGATATGGGATCGAAACGACTTAAAAGCAGCCGTATTGCGTGAAGACGGGACACTAAGTTTCATTGATTTCCACCGCACCCCTTACGAGGGATATGAACCAGATGGTTTCGACGCTCATTCGCAAAATGAATTCAAACTGGACGAAACGCATTTTGGTCTGGATGAACATGGAGAAGGTTTAGCCCAAGAAGGTGGACTCCAAACCAGTCCAATCGGTGATGCGGAGGATGACCATGACGACGAGAGTGACGATGACGACGTCGAAAATTCATTTATCGATTTTGATGGCGATGGTTTCGTCGATTCCATGTTGGGTGTTTCCTTAGTTAACGCCTCTTGGCCGGGTGAAATTCAGATTGGTGATCCATGGCTGGATCCGTTTGCAAGCATCAATGTGAACGACTTCGGTTCGATTAGTGGATCGGTAACTACAAATATCAACGGTTCACCAACTCCATTGAGTGACTTCGGGATATGGATCATTGATGCAAACCGAACAGCGGGTGAAGATATTTACGCGGGAAAACCGGTGTTCTTCGACTTGGAAGTCAATGAGACCAACGACACTTTTGTCGCTAGGCTTCCGAAGGGTATCTATTATGTCGAGGCAAGTGCCTACGACCCTGCTACGGATACATCTTACAAACCTGTACTGGCTGGTGGTCGCGAAACTCCTCGCACCTTTTCAATTCAAGATGCAAACACTACTTTGACCCAAGATTTCAACTTAGAGGCTGAGTTCAGAGTTTCGCACGAAATGAGTGAAGTAACTGGATCCGTAACCTTCGATGGACAGCCGGTAGAAGGTCTTGCCATTGAAATGTTCCCCATCGATGAAAACGGCGCTGATCTTACGGACCACCCCGTTCATATGCTATTTGTAGAGCATGACGGAAAAATCAAATCAAACGCACCGTCGGGAACCTTCCGAGGAGAAGTCGTCTCATGGGACAACGCTTATAACGATCAAGACGTGTCCATTACTTTAGTAGCCGGTCAATTGCTTGAATTACCTGAAATCGTACTAACAAAACGTTCGGTTTCCACAGTTAGCGGACGCATTACGGATGCCGAAGGCAACGGAATTTGGGCAGAGGTTCTCTTTGTTGATCAAGACGAAGAAGAAGAAATAACTTGGCCCAGACAATTCGAAGTTGAACATAATGAATCAACGGGTTTACCAACGGGACATTTCACTGCAGAGATTCCTGCAGGTTCCTACAAGATATTGGCAAAACGTTTCGACGGTGCTCTGCTTCCGGCGTATTACACGAGTGGTGAAGGGAATGCCGACAGTTTCGCTTCTGCCGAAATTGTGCAAGTCACTGATGCCGGCGTTGCCGGAATAAACATCCGATTGGAGTCTCGCCCAACCGCCACGGTTCATGTCCAAGTCGTAGATGTAAACACCTCTGCTCCGGTTAAATATGCATGGTTTCTTTTCCATGATGCGGAAAAC
>JACNJI010000444.1 GCA_014382645.1 Verrucomicrobiota bacterium
CTGGCGGTCCCGCGAACCTTGATGAACTGTCCAAACGCCACGAACCTAAGCCGGCTTGGGACAACATTATCGTCTTGAACAGCGCCGCGACCATCGGCCTCAACTTAAAAGCCGACTTCGCCAAGGCCGCGATCCTGTTCCAGCAACCGAATCGCGAGCAACCCATCAAGTGGCACTATGGGCAGGCGATGAACAAAGATGTAAAGTCTAATAAGACCGGCATAACCCGTGCCGTATCCGCTCCCGCCACCTCCCCGAAGGTGGCGTCATTGACCGTCAATCGAACAACCGGCGTCTTCCAGTTCGACGGTGGAGGTGTTCAGGCCGGCGGCTCGATCTCGAAGGTGTCCGGGTTGTCGGGCGAAGCCACGCCTTCTCGCAACCTACGCGGGAAGAATGTTTTCGTCCAGACTGGCGAATCTTCAAAACGCATTGAATTTCCACAACCGGAAGCCAATAACGACTACGCGGTTTTTATCGAACAATCCTGGCTGTCGAACCGAGCCGTCAGCGAAAAAACACCTGAAGGCTTCACGGTTACCTTTGCCGCCAAGGCGCCTGAAAAGGCCATGTTGGATTGGATGTTGGTTCGCTGAGTTTATCAGGTCCATTTTGCGAGGCCAGGCTATTGCAACTTGGGTTTGAATAGAGTGAAAAACGGATATCAATAACATCAAATTTCCCTTTTATTTGCAGTGTTGATGCTTCGACTAGAAAACATACCGAATCCTTATGTTCTCCAGTTGCGAGGGGCACTCTGAGCGACCGGCCGTAATGATTATTTAGATTCTGAATTCCTCGCTTATGGCTCGTTCGAGCCTGGAAGATCACATCTAGGTATTCAGTTCAATTTTACGAGTTAGGTTTATGAATAAGATTTGACGACAACTTTATGTGCAAATGCGTGGCCCTCCCTATGCGGCAATTACCGTAGTATTGGCAGGCTGGACACAATCATTTCAGTCCGCCATGCCAACCCCATGAACTCGCATCAGAAACCTATTCGATCTCGAAGTACTTTATATTCTGCTATCCTCAGGTCGTTGGCCAAAAGAAGTACGACATTGTGGGCACGTAGACTGGCCCGGGGGGCAACTTACAGCCCTGCAGGAAGGTTGAGCAGATAAGGAACTTCGTTTTCCGAATGCAGTTCATAAATCTGATGGATGTTTGTAAGTAAATGGATGGAGAGTTTTTTCAGTGCTACTCGAGCGTCCAGCGGAGGTTGCGAAACTCCGGAGGTTTTCCTTTCCACGCTGCGCCTATGAGCTTTGGCTTGGCCTTGGATCCTCTTGGTGGTCGGATCCTCTCGGTGTCGTTCAGTCGGAATTCCTTGATTCCCTTCCAGTTTGCCAGCGGTTTGCCCTCGGCGTCCTTGAAGTCGGTTGGAGAAAGTTTCACCGCTTGCCATTTGCCATTTTCCTGTAGTCGAACCTCGTTGGCATGGCCATCGACTCCCACGATCAAGGTGTTCGCTTGCGCAGCGCGGACTTCCAAGGAAATTTTCGCGCCCGTTGGCGCCGCCCACTGCGTATCATAGACCTTGTGCGTCTTGATGCCCCACTTTTCCGGCTTGTAGCTGAACCATTCCTTTCGCCAGTCACCTTGGAAATCCTCGATCAGCGGACTTGGCTTGAGCGAGGCAAACGATCCGGCTGCCTGCAGTTTTTCAGCGGATGCGACCTGCATGATGGAGGACAGGTTGAATGATTTTGCCGTGTACGAACCATAATAGTAACCGGCTCCCGAGATGGGTTTATCCAACTTGTACCGAACGTTCGCGTAGGCCCAAAGTGGTTTGTCCGTCGAAAAAAGAGGCAACTCGGCCACCCGTTTCCCTTTGTGCATCGTAACCGAAGCATGGCGCCAAAAGCGGCTTTTCGTGTTCACCGTGTCGTCTTTTTGCCCATTCACCTGGCCGTGCTGGGTGTAGAATACGTCGATGAATGAAATCACCTTCGAGTCATCTGCCGAGATGGTCACTATGGGGGATTTCCCTTTGGGCAGACCGAGGTTTAACACCGGAGTGGCGGGTACCTCGAAAGTTCCCTTGAGGTGTTGATCGAACCACAATTGCGTGGCCACCTCGTAAGGCGGACTGTCCTGGTGGTTGTGGTGGGGCGAGCAGGTGACCCTCCAGTCCTTTGCTTTGATTTCCTTGGTCGCAGTCTCCAAATCGTTGATTCGCCCATGGAAGTCGTTGGAAGGGCTCAAGAAAATGATCGGGCAGGTGATTTTCTTGAGGTTCGGGGGGTCGCTTACCGTTCCCAAATGAAGTGGGTTCTTGGTGTAGCGATCGCTGATTCCACCACAGGACGGAGCTGCCGCCTTGACCCGCTTGTCCGAACCTGCCGTCAGCACGGTTAGCTTCCCCCCCATGGAATGTCCGTAGACTCCGAGTCGGGGACCATCGATTTCCGGTTGGCGCTCGAGAAAGGTAAGCCCGCGACGAGCCCCAAGGGTGGCGAGAAACCATGAATTGTTTCGGGGCGATTCAACGGGATCCAGCGTCCAGTCCGCAACTGGAATAGAAGGGAAAGCATCTTTTCCATTTCGACTTGGTGCATGGTACGCATCCAATGCTCCCCAGTCGGTCGTCAACTTGTATTTGGGATCATCGGTCTTGCCCTCCCAGAACAGCTTCACCTCATTGGGTGTGACCCTGTAGTTTGGAGCCGAAATGCGACCCGCCCAGGAAATGGATAGCGAGGCGTACCCACGTTTTGCATTGGTCCGCGGGGCGTTTTGGTCGGCGTACTGTCCGCCACCATGGATCTGGAGGAGTCCCGGCAAGTTCTTCCCTCCCTTCGGGTGACCGTAAACGGCAGCCATCATCGCCTTCTTGCCCTTGAACACCCCAATGCGGTATCGCAGCACTTTCAGGACGACGCCATCCTCTTCCCATTCCTTGAGGATCTCCACCTCCATAGGTTCGGCTCGAGGATCAAAGCCCACCCACATTTCCGATTCGGTCTTCGGGGCGACCTTACCATTCAAAGGAGGCAAGGTATCCGTGAGTGGAGTTTTCCTTTCTGCATAAAGGCAAGTCGACGAGGAGAGAAAGGTGTAGACAAACAGGACATGTAAAAAACTGTTCATTGATTTCTGCTGTCACGTATTTGATCGTTCATGGCAACGGTTTGATTTATCTTTAAGATTTTAAAATAGGATTCGTGTCGTTGTTCAATTTTCGAAAATCCAGACGACTAAAATATCGTAAAGCGCAGGGTATCCCTCTAAATCTTCAATTTTATCAACATCCCAGCCTATTGCCTGATGACTGTTCTCCGTTTTAAACGATTCGTCTTCCTCATCCTTTTTTTTAGTTCTACTTGGTTGGGAGCCGTCGAGAAGCGTCTGCCCATGAAGGGTGAGACTTTCGCCATACAAGATCGCACCGCGTTCCTTATTTTCCCGGAGAAACCCAAGGCGGGACAACCGATTCCATGGGTCTGGTATGCCCCCACGCTGCGCGGGTTGCCGGGTGGGGCGGAGAAGTGGATGTTCGAGCGCTTCCTCAAGGCGGGGATCGCCATCGCCGGGGTGGACGTGGGCGAATCCTACGGCAGTCCGAAGGGTAGGGCGGTCTACTCCGCCCTGCACGAGCATCTGGTGAAGAAGCGGGGCCTCGCCAAGCAGGCCTGCCTCTTAGCCCGCAGTCGCGGTGGGCTCATGCTCTATTGCTGGGCAGTGGAAAACCCCGACAAGGTACGTTGCATCACCGGCATCTATCCGGTCTGCAACATCGCCAGTTACCCCGGCCTCAACCGGGCTTGCGGAGCCTATGGCTTGACTGTTGAGCAGTTCGAGGCCGATTTGGCCAAGCACAACCCCATCGACCGGCTGGCTCCCTTGGCCAAGGCGAAGGTCCCCATCTTTCACATTCATGGCGACAAGGACGGTACAGTGCCCTTGGACAAAAATTCCGCCCTCGTCAAGGAACGCTACGACAAACTGGGCGGCCTCATGACCTTGGAGGTCGTCCCGGGCCAAGGCCACAACATGTGGCCCGGCTGGTTCCAGAGCCAGAATCTGGTTGATTTCTTGATCGGTCACGCGACTCAGGCAAACTAGGCTGAAGAACAATGCATTTCCCCGCGAATAGAGGCATTCTCCTCCTCGCCTTGGCCTTGCAGGTTACCCTTTTATCCGAAGCCAATCCGTTGGAGACACCGCTTGGGAAGCAGGCCTTTCAGCGCTTCGAGAAGTACTGCTTCGATTGCCATGACGAGGAGTCGAAGAAGGGAGACCTCGACCTAGTTGCTCTCTTGGAGAAAGGGGGCGACCACACCCTGGCTTTCGAGAACCTGGTCACGGCGAAGATGCCGCCGAAAAACAAGAAGCAGCCAAGCGCGCAAGAGAAACGCTTGATGCTCGATTGGCTGGCTCGGCGCCAAGCCGAAAACAACCCCGATCCCTACCGCCGGATCAGTCGCCACGAGTTCATCCATTCGGCCAACGACCTCCTCGGTGTGGAACTCGACCTGACCGGGGAAATCCCTGAGGACCGCGGAACCAACGATTTCGATTCGGACCGTAGAATCAAGCTGACCAGGGAGATGCTCGCCTCCTATTTCTCGGTAGCCGATGAAATGCTCGAGTTCGCCTTGCCCGCCGAGGGCTTTCCTGCCGAGCGGACTTGGCTGACCAACAAGATCAAGGACAGCCACAAAACCTACAACCTCTATACCCGCAAATACAAGGAGGGTATTCTCTTCTCTTGGACGCGAGCCAACAACGGGAATAGTTACTCCTTCTTCTACGACAACTTCGATCCGCCCGTCAAAGGATGGTACGAGCTGACTTTTGATGCCATGAAGTTGGGAGACTTCCCTGAGGACGTCAGTCTCGAGGTTTTTGCGGGAAAATATTACTATGCGGATGATCGTCCGCAACCCCAGCGCCTCCTCGACGTCATCTCCCTGGGCAACCGGGAACTGAAGTCCCATAAGGTTAAAGTCTTTCTGCGTCCCGGGGAGAACGTTTCGGTGCACTGCTACTCGAAGCACAACTTCCGCCAAAGGAACGGGAACCAGGGGGCCTACGTAAAGCAACTGAAGGTTCGCGGTCCGATTCTCGACCAATGGCCGCCTACTTCCTATAAACAGATTTTTGGCGACCTGCCCCTGAAAACTCCCGTCAGGGAAGCAAAGGAGGTTTCCATGACCCAGACCAACCTCAAGGCCATCGGGGGAAACGTCACCGTGAGCAGTTTCCAGAAGGGAATGGAAATGGAAAGGATGTTGGACGGTTCCAACCGGACTTTCTGGCATACCCGCTTCAAGCCGACCCTGGCCAAGCCCCCTCACCACGTCACCATTGAAAACCCTGACAGCAAGGAAATCGAGGGGCTCAATTACGCCACTTGGACGGGCGGCAATGGCAACGGGCAGGTCAAGGCATACGCCATCCATCTTTCGGAGGACGGAAAGAACTGGGGGCCTCCCATCCTAAAGGGCGACCTCGAGATCAGGCTAGCCAACGAACAACCCATCCTCTTTCCAGAGAAAACCACCAAGCGCTTCATCAAGTTTCTCGTTGCCGATGCCCATTCGATTGACGGCAGGTCCATCGCTTCCATCGGCAAGCTCGACGTCATGACGTCTTTTTCGCCGAATGATTCCACGGCAAAGATAACCGTTTCCTCAAGCTCGCCCGATGAGCTCAAAAACGTGATCAAGCGTTTTGCCGAAAAGGCTTTCTCCTCGAGTTTGAGCGAGGAGGAACTGGCTCCTTACTACGGCGTAAGTCTGAACTCCTTGAAGGAACAGGGTGATTTCGTGCAAGCGGCCAAGCACGGGCTGAAGGCGGTTCTTTGTTCCCATCGTTTTCTGATGGCCCCCGGTGAACATGCCAACCAGTCCTACTCCAGGGCGGCCCACCTTGCCCGGATTCTTTGGCTTTCCGTCCCCGACGAAAAACTCCTCGGCCTATCGAAAACAAAAACGCTCTCCGCCCAAACGATTCCCGCTCAAATCGACCGCATGCTCAAGGACGAGAAGAGTCGGCGCATGATCCATTCCTTCTGTGACCAGTGGCTTAACCTCCGGTCCTTCGACAAGGTTACGCCCTCTCTCAAGCTTTATCCCAAATACGACGACCTGCTCAACCACTACCTTCCGATCGAGACCGAGGCTTATCTCGAGCATTTGATCCGGGAGAACCTGCCCGTCGGTTATCTGATTGATTCTGATTTTTCCATCCTCAATCAGTGCCTTGCCCAGCATTATGGGATAGAAGGCGTGATTAGTCAGGAGATGCGTAAAGTCTCATTCAAGCCGAGTGTCCCGCGCGGAGGGCTTTTAACCATGGGAAGTGTCCTCAAGGTGACGGCGGATGGGTTCGACACTTCGCCCATCCTGCGAGGGGCATGGATTTCGAAGAATATCGCCGGTAACACGCTATCGCCCCCTCCCGAAGATATTGAAGTCATCGAACCCGAACATGGCAAGGACGCCGCCACCCTGCGGGAGCAAATCGAGGTGCACAAGAACAACCAAGCGTGCTTCGCATGCCACAAGAGCATCGACCCGTACGGTTTCGCCCTCGAGAGCTTTGACGCCACCGGGCAATGGCGAGTCCGCTACCGGGTAAAGAAACCACATGGGGGAACTTTCCAATACAGGCCAAAAGGTTATTACGACCTGACTGGGGTGGTGGACCCGTCCGGGGAGATTGAAAAGGAAAAATTCAAAGACATCTTCGGACTAAAAAAAATCCTGCTCTCCGATCACAAGAGGATCGCCTACAACTTCATCAAGAAACTTTTCGAGTACGCCAACGGCTACAAACCAAGCCTCAATCAACGCCTCGACCTCTTTGCCCTGATCCCCGACGAACCAAACGAATGCCGCATGAAGGACTTGATCACGAAGACCCTGGTCTATTCACTTGGAGATGCTCAAGAATGAGAACTATCAGCAGACAAGAATTCCTCAAGGCCGGGACGGCCCTGCCCCTTGCCCTGCAATCGCTTGACCTGCGGGCCGCCACCAAGCCGAAATCGACTGTTCCACCACGGCGGATCATTTTCATCTGTAGCTGCCTCGGCTTCTACGAGCCATACTTCTTCCCCAAGAAACGGGGAGACCTTGGGACTTCCGATTACCTCAAGGGTATGAAGACCCGCGATAAGATGACGGTCTTCCAGAACTTGTTTCACCCCGGCATGGACACGAGCAACCACGACTCGGAAAAGTCCTTCCTTACGGGAAGCCTGAGTCCCGAATCGCCCACCTTCTCAAATGGGATCTCCCTGGACCAGGTACTGGCCCGCCAAATGGGAGGAGATACCCGCTTCCCCTTCTTGAACTTCAGCATCTACGACCGGGGCTGGGGAATATCCTGGAATGACCGGGGCTCACCCATTCCCCCCATGCACGACGAGGAGAAGATTTTCGGGAAGCTCTTCAAGGAAGAGGATCTGCAAGCCAAGAAGCAACAACTTAGGAACGACCAGAACATCCTCGATTGCCTGCATCGCGACATGGCGCAGCTGCGCAAGCGGGGCTCTCAACCGGGCAAGCTGGACAGCTACAAGGCGGCCATCCGTGAACTGGAAGCCCAGCTGGATCATGAGAAGTTCTGGCTCAACGCCCAAAAGCCCAAGGTCGAGAAATCCCTCAGTGAGGACCGAGAGTTCGCCTTCTCGACCAAGATCAGCAACCTCTTCGAACTCGCGAAACTTGCTTTCCGGACCGACTCGACCCGCGTCATCACCCTCTCCATGGACTGGATCGACGGGGCTATCAAGGTGCCCGGGGCCACCGGCGGTTGGCACACCCTCTCCCACCATGGTGGCAAGCCCAACATGATCGGCCAGTTGAGCAAGATCGAGATCGACCCCCTAAAGCACTTCAACCGCTTCCTTTACGAGATGGATCAGATTAAGGAAGGCGAGGGGACTTTGCTCGACCACACGACCGTGGTCATGGGAAGCAACTTCGGCGACTCATCCAATCACACCTGCAACAACCTCCCCATGATCGTGGCCGGGGTGGGTATCGTCACCAAGCCCAAACGGTGCTCGAAAAGCCGACTCCGCTGTGCAACCTCTACCTCGAATTGCTCCACAAGCACGACGTCGACGCAGGCGCGTTTGGAAGTAGCCAGGAGGATATGGGGTTGCTCAAGGTGTGACGGTAATTATCTCTCCAATCTGCAAAAGATTACACTGCTTGCTTTGGGATCACTGAATAAATTCGACCCTTCAAGGGTCTTAACATACGATTATGCCTGATTTGAAAGGGACTATGATCAATCGTAGAAAGATGCTTCAGGGGATGGCAGCAGCGGCTGTTGCCGCTCCACTGACACCATAGAAATGTGAAGGTGAAAATCTTAAACGTGAAATATTAACAAAAGGAAGCCAATAGTTTTGAAATTGGCTCAAGGAAAAACATGTTACTTGAAAAAAAAATCGAGAAGAGGAAAAGTTTACTTTACTACCTGATGTTCGTCGGGATCATGTTTCTCTTGCCAGAACATGTTGAAGCAAACGAATTTATTGTCAAAGACGGTAAAGCCGGAGCTGAAATTATCATTGCTGAAAATCCTACCCGCATGCAGAAACTTGCAGCAGAGGAATTGCAATTTTTTATTCATAAGATTAGCGGAGCCAACTTGAAGATCAGCACCTCGGTAACCGACGAGAACCTGGTGAAAATCTATGTAGGAAAAAGCAGCTACACTGATGCGCTGAAGCATTCAACCGAGGGGCTTAAATATGATGCTTACCACATGATCTCCGGCAATGATTATCTTGTTTTATTGGGGAATGATGAGGATGCATCGATGAAAGGCCCTGGTGATAACATCTATAAAAGAGATTCTAAGAGCAGCGAAGAAGCGACCGAAAAGTGGGATAAACTCGTCGGTCATAGTCGCTGGGTACTCCCGGGGAGGAGTCGATACCAAAGCTATAGCAGAGAACTCGGCGTGAGGTATAATGATCAGCGTGGGTCACTGATGGCGGTTTATGATTTGTTAAGAAGTTTGGGGGCCAGATGGTATTTCCCAGGTGAATTTGGCGAAGTTTTACCTCAAACAAAGACTATTGCTCTCCCGAAGGTTAAAAAGACAATCCATCCTGATTTTCCCATGCGTCAGATTACCGGATCTGCTTACAAATTTGGGAAAAGCAACAAGAGGCAAGCCCTCTGGATGATGAGACTTGGGTTGGGCGGGTTAGCTGTTAGCGGTGTGCATGGAATAAATAGTGTCATTCATCGTGATGAAACCCGCAATGACCACCCAGAGAGATTTCTTGTGACTAGAGGAAAGAGAGCCTCCGCTGGCCATGGAAAACCCTGCCTTTCTTCGAAGGGACTCCTTAAAGATAATATTGAATTCGTGCGTACCTTATTTGATGTTTACGGCAAGAAATCTGCTTCGGTTATGCCAACAGATGGTTATGTAGTATGTGGCTGTGATCTATGCAAAGGAAAATTTAATCCTGAGCTAGGAGCAAGAGGAGTGCAATCCAACCATGTCTGGACTTATGTCAATAATGTCGCCAAAGAAGTGTATAAAACCCATCCTGATCGTAAAATCGTTTGCGCTGCGTATGGCTCCTATGTGGTTTCGCCCAGCAATATTGACCGAATGAGCCCCAATGTGTATGTCATGCTCAACAATGGGCGTGGAGGGTTTGTCGATCCAGAGCTTCGTGATTTATCCATAAGTCGACGAAATGAATGGTTGAAAAAGTTGACCAGTAAACAACCTTTCTCCACACATGGTAACTACACAATACTCGGAAATTCTCCTGTGCCAATGTACATACCGCATACGATAGCAAAAGATATACGTTCATTAAAAGGTATCTGTGTTGGCGAATACATCGAAGAGAACTGTCTCCGACCAGCTGAATTACGCGATGATCAGCCGGCCCCAGTTAAGTTAGCGATCAACCATCTCAATATTTATGTCACAGCTCGTTTATGGTGGGATGCAGATCAGGATATTGATGTTTTACTAAATGATTACTATAAGAAGTTCTATGGTCCTGCAGAAAAGGGAATGAAGGCATTTTTTGAGTACTGTGAGGCAAATGTCAGGACTATGGCTAGGAGCAAAGAGCAAATACAAAAAGCCCTGGATCTTTTTGGTCTTGCAGAAGAAAAAGTTGATAAGAGTTCCATTTATGGTCAGCGGGTTGGATTGATCTCAAAATCTCTCGATTCATCTAGAAATTTACTCAGGCAGCTCTCCGTTGATCGAAGTAATGTTTCTAGGTTCAAACCCTTTCGATTTGATAGTGATAAGGAAATCGTCATCGATGGTGATCTTGAAGAGCCTTACTGGAAACGCACAAGGTTTGATCAATTGAAGAGTACGAATGTGAAAAACCATAAACCAAAAATTAAAACACTGCTTAAAAAAGGCATGTCTACATCATGCCTCTATTTGGCTTTGATTTGCGAGACTGAAGAGGGCAAGCAAACGGAAAAATTGAACAAAAAAAAGGATGACCCTAGTATATGGGAAGGTGAGTATGTTGATATTTTAATTGAGACCGATACGCATGCTTATTATCAGATCAGCATAAGCCCCAATGGAGAACTGGTTGACCTAAAAGTAAATGGCGAAAAGCAGGACTTCAGATGGAATTCTCTGGCAGAATACGCTATTAAAAAGAGTAAAAATCAATGGGTTTTAGAGATCAAGATACCATTTTTAACCAATAACGGTGATCCAAACCATAAACTTGATGGGCGTTATCCGAAAGGTGATCAAGCTCCATGGTATATCAATGTAGGTCGGAAAAGAATCAAAGAGGGTAAACCCCTGCTTTGTTCAGTCGCTCATACCGGAGTAGACTCATTTCATGTCATCGAAAAGTTTGCCCGTTGTTTTACGGGTAAATCCAGTGCTGAAAGAGCAGCCAAAGCAACTGCAAAACCTATTCCGGAATAGGAAAAGATAACTGACACGAGTGGCCAGTCCCTTTTGAATCCAACGGGAGTTTCACCCAAAGGTCGGGAGTTCGGTGCCGTCTAGGGAACGGAGAAATCCCGTTTCATATCGGGGACATATCGGGGACAGGTTCATAAATTGATAAATTATTATCGGAGACAAACTGATCATCATGGCTGGCGGCAAGGGCACTTCGGTGGTGGCTCTCGACAAGCGAACCGGAAAAGAGACATGGAGGGCACGCACCTATGTCGTCATCGTCAAAGGGCACGAGGTTATCAATTCATTTCCGGGCATAAAGGTTCCTCTTTTTGGAAGAATCCTCAAACCCAAGCCGAGCTTCAACTACTTCATCCTGCACAACGGAAAGACCCATTGCGCATGGCTGGGGGATTCGGCGGAAGCGAATCACCTCCGGAAGCTGGGGAAAAAGAAGGTCCGTGCACCGTAAGAACAGGAGCGTCACCTCACAAGTAATTCAGAAGCGGTCAATCCTTTCCTTGCTCTGAACCCGGAGCGCGCGATCATTGCCCAATAGCGCCAAACGCATCCTTCTTTACCGGGATGGAATGGCCAATTGGGAAGGAGAAGACATTGCCCCTAATGAGGCGATCCCGGATTGATAGCCGTAGTCTTCCTAGAGAGACTTTGCCTTGATATTCTTTACCAGAACGATGCTTCCGGGATCATGGGCCTGGATGCCGAAGGTGCCTTGTGAGAGCTTTCTCTTTCCTTTGACGTCTGAAGGTTCTTCGTAGACCACCACGGTCTTGCCGTCCACTTTGGTTTCGACGCGGTTGCCCTTTACGATGATTTCATAGTGGAACCATTCGTTGTCCTTGGCCGGGGCCTTTAAATTCTTCTTTACGATGTACACGCTGCCCGTCTTCACCGGATCCCTTTGGGTCTGATTGATCTGCGCTTCGTGCCCGACCGGCCAGCCCTTGTCCTGATACTTGGTGTGGAAAAAGATTCCGCCGTTTGAACCCGGCTTGGTCATCACGTCGGCCTTGAAATGAAAATCCTTCACGTCCTTGCCCTTGCCGGAATAGTAGACCATCGATGGCTTGCCGTGGCACTTGATCGATCCGTCCTCCACGGAAATACTGTCGGGGTTCCATTTGTCGACTTTCCAGTCGGTCAGGTCCTTCCCGTTGAACAACAGTTTCCATCCATCCGCTTTTTCGGATTTGGAGAGGGCGTTATCACCAGCCGTTACCACGGTGGCAAAGGAGAAAAGGGCGAGAAGAACAATAGGAAATAATTTTTTCATCCCAAACTGTTATTCGAACGACGAAGGAAAATCAATCGCACTGTTGTTGTTTTTCCCATTTTGAAAAACGGAAGCATGATTGGAACGATCGGTGAAACTGCATGTCACGTGACTTTCATCTCGTTATTTTGAAACTTTTAGTAAGAAATTCGGTGCTTAAGACATTTGATCTTTGTATTCTATTATCTATAGTAACCATGCGTATGCAGTTGAATTTCAATCGTCGTAGATTTCTCCGCGGCGCCGGGGTTCTCATTGCCCTGCCCGCGCTTGAATCAATCGGGTTTCGCCGTTTCGCGTCCGCCGCCACCCAGGCTTCCGTTGCCATTCCCAAACGAGCGGATTCTCCTCTTGGACAAGGAAGTCAAACATGGGCGCAGCTCGCCCGGTAAAGCGGTACCCAATGACCGTGAGGTCACTTTCCTGCCCGGAGGCGTGGCAATGCCTTGAGTGAATTGAGGCTATACATATTCGTTGGATAGTTCTTTCTCAGAGCTTAAAGTTTTCCAATGCTCGTCTTTTTTTATTTGGGGGTATAACCGTCTTACGATAACGAGTGAAATCACAATTAATGGGATGGCAAAGGTGAAACTCATTGCATACCCACCATAGGCTGCAATTAAGTAGCTCGCACTGGCTCCAAGCATCATAGCGAAAACGCCGATGCAATCCATACAGGTATAATCTGTTCCTCCATGCCTTTTTCTGCTCCAATCCATCATCAAGGAAAAAAGGGCGACGGTTGTCATACCGGAAATCAGATGGTCAACGATTACTACCGGTAGAAGGATCGACATGTTCGTCCCTTCGGAACCAATACTCAGAATCAGGTAACCGCAAGCGGAGAGAACCTGCAGTGCTCCGAATACAAGCAAGGAACGAAGCCGTCCAAGTCGATTCACAAAAAGACCGGCCGTCAATGCCCCTCCCAATGCGGCAACTGGAGCAATGATCCCAAGAGTCAAACCAATTTCCTCAAAGTCCATTCCCCAGTCCTTGAACATAGTCGGGAGCAATGATCGAATGAAGCCTTCCAGCATCCGAAAGGCTGCAACCAAAGCAAGAACCTTGATTACTTTTGGTTGCCCTAAAAAATCTCGTAGACCGTTGAAGGTCTTGGCGGAGCCGTTATTTGAAAAAGACTGATTGTCCAAGATCGAACCTCTTGAAATTAGAATTGGAATAGTAGCCAGTAAGGTTATCACGGCCATGGCCACCAACAAGGTGCTCCAACCGAGGGCATTCATAAGCATGAGAATTAATCCTCCGCCTGCGACATAGCCGATCCAAAAGGTTCCGACTTGAATGGCATTCCCCCAGCCTCGTTCGCTGTAGCCTAGAATTTGAACGGCGTGCCCATCAGTAGAGACATCCTGAATCGAGCTGAATATATTGATCATGGCAACTCCAAGGACAAAGGTGGAGATAGATGCCCCGAACTGCCAATTGGCCAAGGCCACCATGGCCCCAGCGGTTAAAACCTGTAGTGGGATGATCCATGACCTATATTTCCCTTGTTTTTGTGAGTGAAAACGCTCGACGAAAATTGACCAAATGAATTTCAGCACCCAAGGTGCATACAGGGCTGGGTAGAAAAGAGCTATTTGCTCAAGAGAAGCTCCACTATCTCTAAACACTACGGGGACCGTGTGCCGAAAGAAGCCGTTGGGAATACCTTGCGAGAAATACAAAGCCCCTATCAGAACAAGCTTTGAGGGGAAATTGAGATGCATCTGTTTATATGTGAATTTCACTAAGTTCTAATTTTTGAAAGTAAAGGAATTACAAGTCGTCACTCTGCTTCATTATCATATTCAAGTTTAATGATTTTCCTTTTCTTGGAAAATAAATTTCAGACTTTTTGAAATTACGGAAAGTTGATAATGAGTTTGAAAATTGTGATTTCCCTCTTAGCTTAACCCTTCCTGGATTATTAATGTTAGTGAGGTAATCCCTGCGCTCTTAATTTCTTCCATGTTTTTTTTACAATTCTTATATTGGAAGCGGTCAAGGAAGTCATCTTTCTTATGTATTTCAAACACTTGTTTTGGTTTCCGGATGGCCGTGGAGGCAAAGTATGCCAGCTATAATCTTCAAAACCTATTTTTTTATGAAAAAAATCTACCCACTCTCCCTAACTAGTCTGAGTTTGCTTTGTTCTCATTTAACCTGGAGTTCGGAGTCTTGGACTATTGAATCGACCGTGGAATGGGCGGACGGTGTCGAGTCTAGCGAAGGCGTCACGATTCAAAAGGGGGTTGTTTCCCCCACCGAAAAGGCTGGTTCTCTGCGAACTAAGATGAAGACCTTCCAGGAAAAGCGCTCGGCGAAGTCTCTCCCATCAGCAAACCCAAACGTTCCACCACCGTTGTGCCAATAAGACGCAGAGTTC
>JACNJI010000183.1 GCA_014382645.1 Verrucomicrobiota bacterium
TCCCCTTCATCGCTCGTTGGCCCGGGTTGGTGGAGCCCAATACCTTTTCCTCCACCGTCCTTTGCCTGACCGACTTCACCCGCACCCTGGGGGCCGTCGCAGGGGGTGAAGTCGCCCGCCATGACGTGGCCGAGGCCCTGGTTCAGAGCGACCGCTTGAAGCTGCTGAGCAATGGTCACCTGATGAGGTCGATCCAGGAAGACAAACACGGAAATCTTACTGGGCTCATCCCGGCGTCCGAACAACTCTCCGGCAGTGAAAAGGAGCGTCTTGCAACAATCCTCTACAACTCGTTCCGGCCGGCCTTGGTCACCCGTTGCAGCACACTTGACAAAGGAGCCACGGAACGCGCTCTTGAACAGATCGTTCAGTTGGCCCGCTTGAAGAATAAGAACATCGGCTGGCAGCCGATCGGCGGCCCTGAGCATGCCAAACGCCTCTGGCGCTTCCGATCGTTCAATCCTGAGAAGGAGGGACTTAGTTCCACGGATCTAAAGTCCGTCACGCTCCTCCCCGGACTGAAAGGATGGTTCAATCCGGAGTTTGACGACAGCCAATGGCCGATCGGCACGGCGTCGATCGGCAAAGGCTTCTTCAAGGCCTACGGGAGGCACCCGGGCAAATCCTATCAGACGAACAACTCCAACTGGGGCGAGGGTGAGGTCCTGGCCACGCGCACGGAGACCACAATCGGTGAAGCTGAACTTGGACATGACACTTACCGCGTACGCATCCTGTCGCCGCACGAATGTTTCGTCTATCTGAACGGCAGGGGCCTGGGCGGCTTCCGTGGAGCACAGCAGCCCCAGTACAGAAGCTTCACGATCACCCCGAAGCTCTTCAGGAAGGGCAAGAACACTCTCGCAGTCTATGCAAGGACGATGCATTACAAGGGAAAGACATTCTGCCGGATGGACATCCATTTTGAAGGCTTGAGCAAGGAGGATATCGGCTTGGACTGAGATAATGTTAACGAATATAACGAATATAACGAATATAACGAAAGTAAAAGGAGAAGGAATAATGAACAGACCAGCACTTACAATCAGTTGTTTAATTGGGTTATTTTGCACAATCGGGACAAGCACCCAAGCCAAAGAAATCAAGGTCTTCATCCTGGCCGGCCAGTCGAACATGGTGGGCCACGGTAAAGTCGAACAGGGCAGGAGTCCCGATTACGACAAGAACGACAAGGAAACGCACCGCGAAGTCAAGGGCGGCATCGGTTCCCTGCGACATCTGGCGACCGACCCAAAGACGGCTCCCAAGTACAAACATCTACTGGACGCCAAAGGCAACTGGGTGGTCCGCGACGACACGTGGATCTACTCGACCGCCACTGGCGGAGGGAACAAGGACCAGCAAGGTAAATTGACCGTTGGCTTCGGCGCCGGGGTCTGGTTTGGACCCGAGTTCGCATTTGGGCATGTCGTGGGCGACGCGTTGGACGAGCCCGTGCTGATCATCAAGACCTCGTGGGGCGGCCATTCGCTCGGCGTCAAGTTCCGGTCGCCGTCTTCCGGACAACCGACTTACACGAAGGGCAAATTCAAACCCGAAGACGTGGGGTCATCGTATCGTGAGATGTTGAAGGTTATCAAAGAGGTCTGCGGGAATATGGAAACGCACTTCCCCGAGTTGAAGGGATACAAGCCTAAATTTGCCGGTTTCGGTTGGCACCAGGGCTGGAACGACGGCACCGAGGAAATGACCGCTGAATACGAAAAGAACATGGCAAACTTCATCAAAGACGTGCGCAAAGATCTCAAAGCCAAGGACCTGCCCTTCGTGATCGCGACGTCCGGAATGATTGGCCTGAAAGCAACCGGAGTCAGGGCCAAACTTTGCGAGATTCAGATGGCGATGGGTGATCCGAAGAAACACCCGGAGTTCGCGGGAACCGTGGCGTCGGTGGAAACACGTAGTTTCAAAAGGGAGACCCCATCACACTTCGGCTACCACTGGAACCACAGCGGCGAAAGCCATTATCTGATCGGCGACGCCATGGGCACGGCAATGATCAACCTATTAAAGGAACCCAAGTAGGAAATGAACAAGACAAATATACCTGAATCGAGCAGAGTGACCATTGTTTTCCTAAAGGCAACCTTAACGAAATGGTAAGGAGAAGGAATAATGAATAGAGTAGTAGTTACAATCAGTTGTTTGATTGCTTTGTTTTGCACAATCGAGACAAGCACCCACGCCAAGGAAGTCCCGGGCAAAGGTCCGGTCAAAGTCTTCATCATGGCAGGCCAGTCCAACATGGAGGGACATGGCAAGAGCATCCATATAAAGATGGCGGCCGAAGACGAGAAAACACGCGCGGAATTCTCCCCTCTCTTGAACGGAGAAGACTATGCCGTGCGCAAAGATGTTTGGATCACCTGGGGAAGCAAACGCCAAGGAGAACTATCCATTGGTTGGGGGGCGGAATATGGGCGAGACGGAAAGGGGAAAGTCGGAACAGAACTTGGTTTCGGCTGGCAAATGGGCGAGCTTCTCGATGAACAGGTGTTGTTGATCAAATGGGCTGCAGGAGGGCATAGCCTCAAGAAGAATTTCCTGCCTCCCAGTGCGGGAGGTCCTTTAGAAAGTTACACTCTAATGGTCGATGAGGTCCACAGAGTTCTGGATAACTTGAAGACCATCTATCCTGACTACGACGAGAAGTTGGGCTATGAGATCGTGGGGCTTGTCTGGTTCCAGGCTTGGAATGACCTGTGTGATGGTTCACAGTGGAAGGAGAAACCGCATTATAAGTCATACAATGAGAGGCAAGCAGCATTGTTGCGGGATCTGAGAAAAGAGTTCAAGGCTCCGGAGATGCTTATGGTTATTGGCGAACTCGGCGCAGGCAGCCCGACGCATCAGAAGCACGTGGCTTTTCGCGAAACTCAGCGAGCCATGACCCTTACAGATGAATTCGAAAATACCACCCGCTCCGTGCCAACGCTCCCATTTTGGGATATCGACCCACGTTTCAGATCAAACCAAGACTTTCATTACAGAGGCAATGGAAAGACATACTACTTCATAGGGAAAGCCATGGCACTAGCGATGTCCGAACTACTGCAAACGCAGGCTAGTTGGACCCCGTCCGAACGTTAAGCGCACGGACGGAGACTACCCGCAGTTCGTGTGGCGCGCCGTGGTTGGCATTCCTCTTTTGCGGCAACTGTGTTGCGCGTACCATGACGCAAAGGTCTCGCACCGTCAACTCCCGCACCCCAACGGGGTAGCCCTACGATAGCCCAGGGTCAGTGCCTCACCGAAGCCCCTGGCGACGGCGACCGGCACGCAGCCCTGGGGGAAGGCCGGCGCGGCCAGTGCGTCCAAGGGCGCGGCGGTATTCAGCAAGGACAACGGCTACGTCAGCGTTATCCACATGGACGGTGCGCTGAAGAACGAGCTTGGCGCGGTTACGCTTGAGGACAAGGGCACGACGAAGGCCCCCGGGGCCATCGGCGAGGGGCGCAGCTTCACTCGCGGCAAGGGAATCGACTGCGGCAAGAAGATTACGAGCTACCCCTACAGTGGCAACTCGTTCACATCGGAAGCCTGGTTCCGTGCCGAACCTGAAGCCGCTGGATCAAAGATTCTCTACTGGGGCAGATATGCGAAGAGGTACAACGGTAAAACCGGTGACGGCAATGAGGTGGGCATAGGCATCGCTTCGCCGCCGGTCCTGGGTTGGGCTTCAGACGGTCCTGGAGGCACCCGGGCAGAGGATCCATACGTACTCGGCCCATGGACTCATGTGGCGGCCACCTACGAAAATGGAACCAGCCGTATATATGTGAATGGAAAGCTGAGCGGGAGCCGTAGCCGTTCCTCCAAAAGGGCGACGATGTCGATCGTGCAGAACATCTGCATGGATATCGGAGGCTAGCGCGGCCGAAACTACGCGTTTGTCGGCGACATTGACGAGGTCCGCGTATCCAGCGTCGCGCGTTCGGCCGATTGGATGAAGCTGCAGTATGAGAATCAGAATGGCCAGCAGACGCTGGTCGGGCCGTTGGTACAGAAGGGCACGACGTTCGCTGTCTCGCAGAAACGCTGATGCGTGCAATGGGGCTTGACTCGCTGATCACTTCCAAACTTCGAAAGGTGTGGATTACCCCGTAGTGTCCGAATAATCGAATCATCACCAATCAGGCGGCGTCCCGGTGGTAGTAGCGCAACAATCCACCCAGCCGCTCGCGGCATTTTACGACGCCGCCACCGTCCGCCTCAAAGTCCGCCTCGATAATTTTGTTTCCGAGGCCCTGATGGTTCCTCTCCAAGCGGTAGTGCTCGCAGAAATGATGGACCGCCCGCCTCAGGGATCCCTTTCCGATCAAAGGGTAAAGGGGGCTCAGAGAAAAGGGGTCTGGACGAAATATTTGCAGAGCCAGCCTGACCCATTTCCCCATCAAACGAGGAGCCGAATTGATTGCGCTCGCAGATCTGAGACAAATCCCTTCAAGGGATCAGTGACGAGGAAGATCGAATTAACTTTATCACCCGGAGCCCGCTTTCTTCCTGCAAGTTAAACACCGAACAACCGCTTTCTCCCCCTCTCCGATCTCCTCAACAACGTTCTCAGAGACACCCCGCAAAAAGCAAATTCCTAGCAACGAGACTTTCCATGAATTTCCGCCGCCTAACTCGATCGTTTTTCACAATCGCTACCTTGCCGCTAGTGCTGTTCGCCTTGCCTACCTTCGCCGCCGAGGTTCCCGATTTACTTCCCGACCCGGATGGCAAGCCGACCGACATGCCCAAACCCGTGCAGGTGTACCTCCTCATGGGCCAGTCGAACATGGTAGGCGCCGGGAGAATTGCCGGAGACAAGGACGGAAGTGTCGAACATACGGTGAAAGCCAGGCAGAAATACCCCTACCTTGTGGATGACGCCGGCAAAGCCCAGCGCACGGTCATCGCCTCGGTCCAGAAGTCGAAATGCGAATTCTCCCGACGCATCGCCAGGTGCTTGACCGCCAAGTGGAGGTAGCGGTAAGGTTCTTACTTGATTATGAAACTTTTCCTTTCATCCCTTCTCGCTCTCGTTTCCTTGGTCGCAGGAGGAGCGATGTCCAAGAGTCAGCCGAACCTTGTCTTTATTCTCGCCGACGACCTTGGCATCGGTGACGTCAACTGCTATGGCGGCGAACGTTGCCTGATCGAAACGCCGAACATCGATGCCCTGGCCAAGGGCGGTCTGCGCTTCACCGACGCCCACGTCAACGCGTCCATCTGTGGACCCACTCGGCGGGCTCTCATGACTGGACGGTACCCGTGGCGGTTCGGGGCCACCATCAACAACGGGCCGTGGGGGTTCTGCGGACCTCGCCCAAACACCGAGAAGTTCACCCTCGGGAAACTGTTCAAGAGGGCAGGGTACGGGACCGGATACGTCGGCAAATGGCACCTTGGCACAACCATGGCTACGGTGGACGGGAAAACTCAGGGCCTTACCAACGTCGATTTCAAGAAACCCCTGATTTACGGCCCGGCCCAGTTCGGGTTCGACCACAACTTCATTCTCCCCGGATCGCTCGACATGTATCCCTACGCCTATGCGCGCAACCATTTTTGGCAGGGGGAAGTCACTGCCCAAAAAGGCTGGAGCGCGTTCAACCGGGTAGGTCCGGCGGAAAAGGATTTTCAGGACCACGAAGTACTGGAAACCTTCTACACCGAAGCCGAGTCCTTCATCGCCAGGCAGAAAAAAGAGAAGCCCTTCTTTCTTTTCCTCGCTCTCACTGCCCCGCATACGCCGACGAGTCCAGGCGTGAAGTGGCGTGGCAAGAGCGAGCTCGGGGTCTACGGGGATTTCGTCATGGAGGTCGACCATTCGGTCGAGAGAGTCATGAATGCCTTGAAGGCAAGAGGACTGGACGGCAACACCTTGGTCTTGTTTTCATCGGATCACGGGCCGGCTCCCTATGCTGGTAATATCCTCGAGGCTACACCTGCCCAGATCAAAAAGTTGGAAGCCAAGGGGCACTTTCCCGGAGGACCTCACCGCGGATACAAATTCTCGCTCTACGAAGGTGGCCTGCGGGTTCCTCTGATCGCCCATTGGCCCAAGAGCATAAAATCGGGTGGTTCCTGCGATGCCCTTGTTGGCCTAAACGATTTCTCGGCGACCTTTGCCGAGCTGACGGGCGAGAAACTTGCAGATGACGAGGCCCCTGACTCGATAAGTTTCGCCAAGCTTTTGAAGAACCCGGGAGGGGAGGGGACGAGAAAGAACCTCGTCATGCAATCGACCTCTTCCTTTGCCATCCGCGAGGGCAAGTGGAAGCTTTGCCTCTGCCCAGGCAGTGGGTCCAACATGAATTCGGAAAACGGCCAAGGAAACGATCCCATGCCGGTCGTCGCATGGGCCAGGGCATTGGATCAGGTCTCTGGTAAAGTGAGCGAATCCGATCTTTTGAAGTCCCCCTTCGTTCAGTTGTTCAACCTCACGACCGACCCGCACGAGGATGTTAACCTCGCGGGGAAACACCCGGAACGCGTCGAGCGAATGGTCGCCTTGCTTAAAGATCAGATCGCCAACGGGCGAAGCACACCGGGCCCGAAATTAAAGAACGACAAGAACGTCCGGATCATTTATCCCAAGGACAAAAGACTCCCCGCCTTCGTTCGTAGCCGCTTCGAATAAGCCCTTTTCATACCATGAACACCAATATGTTTCTTTCTCGTTGGATTCTCTTTGTCCTGCTCGTCTTACCCCCGGAAGTATGGGCAAACGAGAACTTCGAAATTCTCAAGAAGGCCAAGAAGATCGTCTTGCTGGGAGACAGCATCACTTACGGGGGCGAATACGTGGTTTTTTTCGAGAGGTGGCTCACCGTCAACCACCCGGAGCTAAGCCCCGAGGTGCTGAACCAAGGCATACCGAGCGAAACCGTTTCCGGCCTTTCCGAACCGGGACATATCAGGCACGGGTTCCCCCGGCCTGACCTGCACGAGCGCCTGGACCGGTCGCTGAAGGCCTTGAACCCCGACCTCATCATCGCCTGCTACGGCATAAACTGCGGTATTTACATGCCACTCGATGAGGAACGCTTCGCCAAGTACAAGGAAGGCGTTCAGCGCCTGAAGAAAAAGGCAGAGGCCCAAGGGGCCACTATCATTTTCATGACCCCGCCGGTGTACGACAAACCGAACCCGAAATTTGATTACGACGACGTCATGGCGGCCTACGCCAGGTGGCTGGTCTCGAAACGAAAGGACGGCTGGCAGGTGATCGATTTGCACACGATCATGAAGCGGGAGCTCGCCCAGAAGCGGGAGAAGGACCCGAAATTCAAGTACTCTCGCGATGGGGTACATCCGGGAGCCGAGGGGCATGAATTGATGGCTCAACAAATAATCGACTTTTTTGCCATCACGCCACCCCTCAAGGATCCGCACCCGAATGCCTCTGGTCGCATGATGATGTTCCTGCGCGAACGCATGCGGGTAAAACGAGCCGCTTGGTTGACCAAGATCGGGCACAAGCGCCCGATGCGAAAGGGCAAGCTCTTGAGCGAGGCCAACAAGATCGCGGCCGAGAACACCGAGCGAATAAAGCAAAACCTTGGAACCATCTTGAAGGCAGCCAAGCAGCTCTGAGGTTTTCTATTCGGTCCACATACTTTTTGCTGTCCAATCATCCTCTATTTAAGTACCCCTTGGTGCTTTGTGAAATCACTATCTTCGGATGAAAGTACTGATCCTCCTGTTGTTCGCCACGCTCTCCTTCAAATGCCTGTCCTTCGGGGCCAAGGACAAGCGGCCTAATATTTTGCTTTTCACGGCGGATGATCTCCATGCCGAGTCGCTCGGCGCGTACGGAGGAAAACCGAAAGACCTTACGCCCAACCTCGATGCCTTCGCCGCTCAAAGCATGCTCTTCAACCGGGCTCACGTGAACACCCCGATCTGCGCCCCCTGCCGGGCGATCCTTGCGACTGGTCGCTACAGTCACCGTTCGGGAGCCATGGGCTTCATGCCCGCCCGTCCCGACGTGCCCGACGTCGTGACTACGCTGAAAGCGGGAGGCTACCACACGGGAATTCTTGGTAAGTACGGACATTCCACTCCCAAAAAAACGATGGAGTGGGATTATCATTTTGATCAAAAGGATCTCGGTAACGGCCGTAGTCCGGGTCTATACCGGCAACGAAGCGAGGTGTTCTTCGAGCAATGCAAGAAAACAGGCAAACCCTTCTACTTCATGGTGAATTCCCATGATCCGCATCGGCCTTATTGCAATCCGGATAAATTGACCAGGGGAGCGTCCATGCCCTCGCGGACCTACGAGCCGAGCGAAGTCGACGTGCCGGGCTTTCTGCCCGACCTGCCGGGAGTGCGAGCCGAGTTGGCCCAGTACCTGAACTCAACCCGCCGCCTCGATGATACCTTCGGCAGCGTCATGAAGGCCCTCGACGAATCGGGTTACGCGGATAACACCTTGGTGCTCTTCATTACCGACAACGGTATCGCGGTACCTTTTGCCAAGTGCAACACCTGGTTCCATAGTTCGCGTAGCCCCTTGCTGGCCCGCTGGCCCGGCCAGGTCACCCCGGGCATTCGCGACGACGAACATTTTGTTTCGGTGGTGGATTTCTTTCCGACTTTCCTTGAGGTGACCTGGGTGAAGGGTCCCGGCGGTCTCGACGGTCGGTCTTTCCTCTCCCTGCTGGAAGGCGGCAACCAGAAGGGGAGGGATTGCGTGTTCACCCAGATCGACTCCAAGGCGGGAGGCGCCGCTGTGCCGATGCGGGCGGTGCACAATGCAAAGTACGGATACATCTACAATGCCTTCAGTAACGGAACCTACTGGTACCGCAACAACAACGAGGGACAAACCATGGCGGCGATGAATCTGGCGGCCAAGACCGATGCCGCCATCGCGGCCCGCGTGGACCTCTTTCGCTATCGTGTTCCGGAGGAATTCTACGACCTCGAGAAGGATCCCGATTGCCTCGTCAACCTGATCGACAGTTCCCGTCACAAGGAGACCGTCTCGATGTTGCAGGCCAAATTGGTCGGCCAAATGAAAAAGACCAACGACCCTATGTTGAAAGCCTTTGAGAACCGTAACGACCGGAGCAACGTCGATCGTGTGATAACGGCTACCTATGGGCCGCAAAAGCCCAGCGGTCCAAAGAAGCCCAAGAACCAAAAGGGTAAAAAGAAACAAAAGTGAAAGAATCAACCCCCCCCTGCCTACGAGCCATGAGAAGTATCCCTAAATTTATTTATTTATTAATGCTTTCAAGCCTCGTTTGTCTGGCTGCCAAGGACAAACCCAACGTCTTGCTGGTCTCGATCGACGATTTGAACGATTGGGTCGGTTGCCTCGGCGGTCACCCGCAAGCCAAGACTCCCAATATCGACCGCTTGGCCAAGATGGGCACCCTGTTTGCCAACGGACATTGCCAGTCTCCCGTTTGCAACCCTTCGCGGGTCAGCATGATGACGGGCCGTTACCCGCATACCACAGGGGTTTACTTTCTCAGCCCGGATCTGGAAGCTTCACCGGTACTCAAGGACGTCCAGACCCTGCCCGAAGTGTTTGCCGACAATGGATACAAGACGATGGCGGCGGGCAAGATCTTCCATCAGGGAGACAAGCGCTTTTTTCAGGAATACCTGCCGACGGGCGGATTCGGTCCGAAGCCCAAGAAAAAGATTTCCCAACCTCACGGACATCCCTTGTGGGACTGGGGAGTGTTTCCGGATGACGACAACCTGATGCCCGACATGAAGTGCGCCAAGTGGGCAGTCGAGCAATTGAAGAAGAAACACGACAAGCCGTTCTTCATGGGGGTCGGGTTTTACCGGCCTCACGTTCCGATGTATGCTACCAAGAAATGGTTCGATATGCATCCCAGGGGAAAAATCAAGCTTCCCCTGGTTCCAAAGAACGACTGCAATGACTTGAGCCAGTACGCGATCGACTTGACCAATTTGAAACACGTTTCCCCCACCCACAAATGGGTCAGCGAAGCCGGGCAGTGGGAGCATGCAGTTCAGTCCTATCTGGCATCGGTGTCCTTTGCCGATCATTGCCTGGGGCTTGTGCTCGATGCACTGGAGTCAAGCGACTACGGAAAGAATACGGTCATCGCTCTGTTTTCCGACCATGGATTCCACCTCGGGGAGAAGGAACGCTGGGCCAAGCGTTCCCTCTGGGAGGACGGAACCCGGGTCCCCATCATCGTGACAGCCCCAGGGTACGAGAAAAACCAGAAATCCGACCGGCCCGCCGAGCTCCTCGACGTCTTTCCCACCTTGCTCGAATTAGCCGGACTACCCGCTGACTCCAGCCAGGAAGGGCAGAGCCTGGTGCCCCTCATGAAGAATCCCAAGAGGGAGTGGCCGCATCCCGCCATCACTAGTTTCGGACTGGGCAATTACTCGGTGCGCACTACCCGCTACCGCTTTATCCAGTACTTTGACGGATCACGGGAACTCTATGACCTGAGCAAGGATCCGCACGAATGGAGGAACTTGGCCGCCGACCCGAAAAACAAATCGATCATCGAGGAACACGCGTCCCACCTGCCCAAGAAACAACACCCCGTCCTGCCGGGCAGGTCGACCGGGCATGCGGCCTACGGAGCGGCCAACGCCAACATCAAGAACGATTGATCATTGGACGGAGCTCCCCTTACGCTTCCAAGGATGAACGGAACCCGAATCACAACCTTACCGGTTCTGACTGTTGCGGTGCTTCTTCTGTCAAGCTTGACGGTAAGCGCCGCTGTGCCCTCCGGCTTCGATCAAGTAATCAAGCCGTTCCTCAAAGAGAACTGCATCCGGTGTCACGGTGAGAAAAAGCAAAAGGGCAAGCTGGCTCTCCATCAGGTATCGTTTGATTTCACAACGACGGAGACTTCCGACTTGTGGCTTGAGATTCTTGAGCAATTGACGGCCCGAGACATGCCGCCGCCCGACGAGGAAGCGCAGCCGACTGATTCGGAACGTAATGCGGTGATCGAATGGATCGACCGTCAGTTGCTGACCGTGGGCTCGGGCGAAACTTATCGCAAAAAGCTACTCGCCCCCGAATACGGCAACTGGGTAAATCACAAAAAGCTCTTTTCGGGTGAAATCAAAACACCCCCTTTTTCACCCTCTCGGCTCTGGCGGTTCAATACCGAGATTTTTGCCCACAAGGGCTTTGGCAAGGCGAAGAGCCCTTTCAGTTACGTGACCTCGGAACGTGGGATCCGCGACTACGCGGCTATGTCGGTTGCGGATCAGAGCACGGTGCAAATGACGATGATCGTGGCCGACTCGTTTCTAGCGGAGCGGGAAAAACGGGGCGATTTTACGGATTTCGGGGATGATAAGCCGGTTCCTGAGGAAAAGGCGCTTGTGGAGGTGATTAGGCGGGAGCATATTCGGGTGATCGGACGCTACCCGAACAAGGAAGAGCAGGAAAAATACCTGACCTTTCTCAAACAGAGCATCAAAGCTGGCGGGAACCTAGACGGATTCAAAACGACGATCAAAGCGATGTTCCTGAGTCCGGAATCGATCTACCGGATGGAATTCGGCCTAGGTGAGGTGGACGAGCACGGACGCCGGCATTTGTCACCGGACGAACTGGCCCATGCGATCGCCTATGCATTGACGGATTACAGACCGGACAACCATCGACTCATTCGTGACGCACTGCAAAAGGGGAAGCTGAAAACCAAGGAGGACGTGGCTCGTCTCGTTCGGCAATTGATGGACGAACAACTCTTGACGGGACACTGGGACCGGAAGGATCTGCCGCGAATCAGGCGGTTCTTTGAGGAGTTCTTCGGTTTTCATCGGGCCGGAACGGTCTTCAAGGACAACGACCGGCGGGGTGCGGAAAAGATTAACCAATGGAACACGACTATGCTCATTCACGACGCGCGGATGCTGATTGAGCACGTGTTGAAGAAGGACAAAGACGTTATCGCCGAGTTGTTGACCACAAATGAGTACTTCATCGCGCATCCGGGCGACAACGAGTATGCCCGCGAGCATTACGAGAAGAAAGTGGCGGAGATCATGGATCCGGGCTTTGTCCAGGCACGCATTGAGCTGCGCAGGAAACAGATCAAGGGGGATTTCAATTTTGAGAATATGCCGGAAAAGGCGGAGGAAGCGCTGGTTTCCGCCCGCCGGGATGCGGAGAAAACGGTTGCGATGTATCAAGCGACGCTGGACAAGGGAATGCACCGCCATCCCGATTTTCCTTTCGAGGGCAATAGGCGCGGCATTGCGGATCTCCTTTATGTCGAGCCCTACAATTTACCTAGCAACGGTCGCCACGGGGAACAAAAGTGGGACTGGCCCATCGAGCAACCCTTGAAGATGCCCAAGGAGCAACGGGCCGGTTTACTTACGCATCCAGCGTGGTTGACAGCCTATTCGCTCAATGAGGACAATGATCCCATTCATCGGGGGATCTGGGTATACGAACGGTTACTGGCGGGGGTGCTGGGTGACGTCCCCCCGGACGTTGACGCGGCCGTGCCAACCGATCCTCACAAGACTCTTAGGGAGCGGATGGAGCCACTGCGAAGCGAACGGTGCTGGAAGTGCCACCGCAAGATGAATCCGCTCGGTGAAGCGTTCGAGGTCTTTGATGACTGGGGGCGCTATCGAACCCATCACTACTTTGACGAGAACGGTGAAATCTACATGCGGCGGGACAACCAGTTCGACCGCAAGCTCAAGGAGGGCAAACTAACGACCCGCAAGGTAGACGCGTCCGGAGAAATTGCCTTTTCGGGCGATCCCAAGGTCGATGGAAAAGTAAAGGATGCAGTCGAAATGATGCAGCGCCTGGGTCGTTCGGATCGGGCCCGTCAGTCCTTCATCCGGCATTTGTTCCGCTATTTCATGGGACGCAACGAGATGCTGAGCGATTCAAGAACCTTGATCGAAGCCGAAAGAGCCTATGTAGATAAAGGCGGTAGCTTTAAAGCGCTCGTTGTATCATTATTAAGTTCGGATTCCTTTTTATACAGACGATAATCATACCTATTTATGATATATAAAAGACGGCAGTTTCTGCGAAATTTCTCCCTTGGCGGCAGCACCCTTGCCATGGCTCCTTTTCTACAATCCATTCGGGTCCATGCCGCCGGAGACGAAGCTGCCTTGCCGAAGCGGTTCGTCTTCGTGGTGAAATCATCAGGAATCGACAAGTTCAACCTCGTACCCGAGGGTCTCGAAAATCACTTCGTCAATCCGGACGACGGCAAGAAACTGGGGAATCGAGGGCGGCGGGAAGGACCTCTCGTAGACGTCGCGCTGGCAGATCACCAGCTTCCGGAAAAACTGGCCGCCTTGGAAACTTTCAAAGATCGCCTGACAGTCATTCAAAGTTTGTCCGGGGTGGGCTTCCGGGGAAACCATACCAAGGGATTCGGGACCCTTTCGCTTCATGATTCGGAAAAGGTAGCCGTTGCCCCGACGCTGGATTGTCTCCTCGGGCAACATCTCTCCACGGGTCCATTCCCGATGTACGGCATGGCAATGAGCGGTCAACTGCTTGAGTCCGCAGGATGGAAACCCGAAGACTCCTATTGCTATCCAAACCTTTCCGCCTACGCAGCCGCCAAGCCCGTTGCCTATCAAGGTTCCCCCCGGAAAGCCTTTCTCGAACTCTTCGGCGCCGGCGTGGCAAGCCCCCGGGAACTGGAAAAGAAAATCGCTCTGAACGGCGACCTGATGGATTTCCTGACCGAGGATGCCCGGCGCGTGGAGAAGCGACTGTCCGGGGACGACAAGGAACGGTTCGCTCTTTATATGGATTCGTTCGATTCGCTGCGAAAGATCGAAGAGAAGAAAGCCGCCCTTACGGACCGCATTCAAAAGCACGCCCCGGAACTGACGGACCGCTTCGATTCCACCGCTCCATCCGAGCGAATCGAATCGCACTTTGAAATCGCCTCCGCCGCTCTGGTCGCTGGCCTGACAAATGTGATCACCCTGCGTCCGGACACCTTGGGCGTGAAGTATTCCGAGCTCAAGATATCGAATTCCGTACACGCCCTTGGACACCTCCAGGACAACAAGGCTTCAAACGGCTGGACCGGTCACCAGGCGCGCATGGAGATCGAAAAGCTGCACCTCAAGCAAATCGCAAAAATGGCCAAGAAGTTCGACGATATTCCGGAAGGAAATGGCTCGATGCTCGACAACACGATGATCGTCTACATGTCGTGTTCTTCCGGCGACCATCATTGCGCCGGTCATGATTGGCCAGTCGTTCTGCTTGGCGGGATGGGGAAGAAGCTGAAGACTGGACGATATGTCGAGTATCCCAAGTATGGCAGCAAAGGCCACCGTACGGTTGGCAACCTTTACCTTTCCTTGATGCAGGCCGCCGGAATGAAAACTTCCGAAACCTTCGGTCAACCGGATGCCAACCTGAAGGATCTCGACCTGAAGGGACCGTTGCAGGAATTGATGGTAGGCTAGAAGAAACTGAGAGATAAAAAGAAGAACTGCATGATATCATGCATAACGGAATTCCACCTTTCACCATGCAGCCCTC
>JACNJI010000284.1 GCA_014382645.1 Verrucomicrobiota bacterium
ATAAGGTTGGAATGGGCTCGACTGGTTCGGGCAGTTCTACGTGTCTTCCAAAACTTGGATCTACCATCCCAACCACGGTTGGCTTTTCCCCGGAGAAAAAGCAGGAAGCAATGAAGAGGGCATCTGGTTTTGGTCGGAAAGCCTTGGCTGGCACTGGACCCGCGAGGACGTGTACCCCTATCTCTATATTCGCCGCAGACAACGTTCTGCCCAAGACGTATATCGTACCGACGAACTCTTTACCGCATTTGGCTGGTTCTTTTATCAACGGGAATCTCATCACCCCCGCTTATTCTTCGACTACGAGATACACGATTGGATGGCGGAATCGCGCTTTGCTCCAGTCCTTGTAAATGCCAATCTTAACGACTCTCGCGGTGGCATTGTGACAGGTGCCGGTTATCATGGACACGGAGATGCAGTCACTCTCGTTGCCGAGGCGAATTCAGGCTATAAGTTCTTGAATTGGAATGGGGCGATACAAGGCGAATCCCCCTCCCTCACTTTTACCATTACACGAAACATTTCCCTGACTGCCAACTTCGAGAAACTTTCCGATGAGGAAATTCTTGAAGGGGTTTTCGATTAAAAGGGTTGACATGGTTTTTCGTTTCAATGCATCCTCTCCTTGAGGACAATTGCTTTTGTCACGGTAAAAACACGGCTTTGCTAATTGAGTCTACTGCTATTTCCCAATGGGTGAGCATTTGGGCATTATAAAATTGGCTCCTTCTTGTAATAGCCAAATCCTCTTGATTTAGATATCATGGTAATATTCAGACAACGAATCACTGTACGCTTTGCCCATATGCTTTAACATATTGAAAAAAATCCAATAATTTCAGAAGTTCACTCGTAAGTATTTTCCGAGAGTTGTCATGCAGATTTACATTCATAAGGATGGTCGCAAAAGCGGACCATTCACCCTCGAACAACTACGAGAGAAAGTTCTCCAAGGTTCTTTTACCGAGCAGGATTATGCCTGTCACGATCATCGGAACTGGGTAACTATTGGCCAAGTCCCCGGATATGTTCTCGGAGTTCAATCACACCAGCAGCAACAAGATGCACTTGGTACGGAAGCTCAAGGTGGGAATGTTCGGTCTGTCGGTGCGAGCCTAGATTCACGAAGGAAGGATTTGTGCTCAGTTCCTTCGATGGGGAAGGCCATTCGCAGCACAACCAACAACAAAAAGCCGAAGAGACATCAGCTTGTCTTTTCGGGATCAGGTTCCGAATTTTTCGGCATCTGGATCGTCAACACCTTGCTCAGCATCGTTACTCTTGGGATTTACTCGGCTTGGGCCAAAGTGCGGACGACAAACTATTTCTACGGGAGCACCAGCCTAGCCGGTTCCTCCTTCGCCTATGTGGCGAATCCGGTGGCTATTCTGAAGGGTCGTATAATCGCATTCGTTTTCTTCCTTCTCTACATGCTCCTTTCTGAGGTGGAACCACTTCTGGTTATCCCTCTGATGCTACTGATCTTTTTCTTGGCCCCTGTGATTATCGTTCGCTCCCTTCGGTTCAGAATGCGGAACACGGAATACCGGGGTCTGCGTTTCGGTTTCGCGGGCACGACCGGGGAATCGTACGGGGTATTCGTCGGCGGTCTCCTGTTGTCCTATATAACCGCGGGCATTCTGTTCCCTTGGTTTTACATGCGACAAAAGCAGTTTTACATCGGCAACGTCCAGTTTGGTGGCTCGCAGTTTCTGTGCATGCCGAGGACGGGACACTTTTATGCCTGTGTAGGCATTTGCTTTGCGATGGTCTTTGGCGCGGCTCTGTTCTTTGTCGTCGTGGCCGTCGCCTTTGAAGCCATTACTTCCGGCACAGGTCTGCTTTTCACCACCTTGGTGCCTTTGTGCATTTATCCCATGATGGGTGTAGTCAGTGCCTACTGGCATGCAAACACGACCAACCACGTCATCACTTCCAGTCGACTGGAAGATATCACCTTCGAAAGTCGGTTGACCACAGGAGGCCTCATCGGTTTGTGGGTGACCAATATCTTGTTGCTGGTCTTTACCTTAGGTCTGGCCACGCCTTGGGTCATGATCCGCAATGCCCGTTACCGCATCTCTTGCACCTCGATCATAGCTCACGACCTAGATTCTTTCGTCGCCGAGAAGATCGATTCCACTTCCGCTCTCGGGAACGAACTGAGCGAGGCTTTCGACGTCGACTTGGCGATATGAACGAGACGATCGCCGGCCAACATCTTCCGGGTGGGACATCGCTCGCCATCGATGCTTACTTGCACCTGGACGGTGGCGAGTTGGTGGTGACGGATGAAGCGGGGGGAGAATTATCCCGCGCCAATATTCGTGAGGCCGAGATTTCTTCGCGCTTGGGCAACGTGCCCCGTCGCATCCAGTTCCCGGACCAATCGAACTTCGAGACCGAAGCCAACGACGTCGTCGACGAATGGCTCCGCACGGTAGGCAAGTCAAAGGGCATCGTTCCCACCTTGGAGGGCAAGCTGCGGTATGTCTTGCCCTTCACTGCAGTAACCATCCTCGTTACCTGGGCTTTCGTTGCCTTCGGGCTACCGGCGCTGGCGGGGATCGCGGCTCGGAATCTGCCGCAAGACATCTTGGACGGCGCCGCCGAATCCACTCTCGCTTTCCTCGATAAAGTCGCCTTGGAGCCCACTGGCCTTGCGCCGGAACGCAGGCGCGAGATCGAGACTCTCATCCGGCGTACTTTTCCGCCCAAGGAAGCTCTCGTATACGAAGTCGTTTTTCGTAGAGGAGGCACACTCGGTGCCAACGCCTTCGCCCTGCCGGACGGTACCATCGTCTTTACGGACGAACTTGTTGAATTGCTCCCGTCGGACGAGGAAATCCTTGCCGTCTTCGCTCATGAACTTGGGCACGTCGCCGA
>JACNJI010000215.1 GCA_014382645.1 Verrucomicrobiota bacterium
TAGGTCGCCCATGCGCCCATGCTCGGCCGGCCCTGCAGGCCTAATCCGCTGTGCATGTAGTAACAGGCGGTGGCGTGCTCGGGGAAATTGGAGGTCATCGATCGAATGATTGCCAACTCATCGGCCAGTTCGGCCATGTGAGGAAACAGGTCGCTGATCCAGGCCCCGCATTTTCCGCGTTGCTTGAACGCCCAGGGAGACTTCATCACCTTTCCTACGTTCCCGAACTGGGTGGCCTCAATCTTGCCGATGATCTTACGCGGATCCTCCCCGTGATACTTGGCCAGCATCGGCTTGTAATCGAAGGAGTCGACCTGCGAAACTCCGCCTTCCATGAACAGAAAGATCACATTCTTTGAGCGCGGTCGGTAATGCGGAATCACCGGTGCTCCGTACAAGCCGGCCAAGGCCAGGCCGCCGAAGCCGAGCGAGGCCTTCTGCAGAAAATCGCGGCGGGGGATGAAGGGATGATTCATTTCAGGTAGATAAAATCCGTCATGCTGTAAAACGAATGGCAGAGATCCCGCCAAGCCTCATAATCATTGGGATCTTCCCCATACAATTCGGTAAACGCAGTAAGGGCCTCTAGGCAGGCCGCCAATTCGCCATCGCTGGGCGGGCGGGCAAAGGCCTCGGCGTACATCCGCCGGATGCGTTCCGGCGCAGACGTCTGCTCCTTCATGATCCGGCTCGCCCAGACGCCACTCTGCCCATAGAAAAAGCGGTCATTCATCAAGGCCAGAGACTGACCGGCAACGTTGGTGATATCCCGTTTGCCCATGGTGGTGAAGGGCGCAGGGAAATCGAAGGTCAACATGAGGGTAGGGATGAAATTACGACGGAGCGCGGTATAGATGGATCGTCGACCGGCGCCATCCAGAGGTCCGCTTTTCGTGGGACTGCCGCGACCAACGACAAATTCGGTCAGGTGAACCAGGACCGACTTCCCTCCAACCTTTCGGTCCAGTCGGCCCGAAATGGCGAGCGCCGAGTCGCGAATCGCTTCCGCTTCGAGCCGCCGCACCGGCATGCGGTGCAGCCATCGATTGTCCGGATCCTGATCCGCGTAGACCGGATCGGCCGCGGTGTTCGACATCCCGAAGGTCCGAGTCAGCACAATTCGTTCAATGAGCGATTTGATCGAGTACGCATGGGTCTCCGCGAACTCGACGGCCAGGTAATCGAGCAATTCCGGATGACTCGGTCGCTGGCCCAGCCAGCCGAAGTTGTCCGGCGTGGGCACGATCCCGCGACCGAAGAGCTGATGCCAGATCCGGTTGACCATGACCCGGGAGGTCAGTGGATGATCCTTTGCCGTGAGCTGCCGGGCGAGCTCCAGGCGTCCGGGGCTTCGGTTTTGCAATGGAGCCATGGCGAGAAGTTCGGGCAGGTTTCGACCGACGCGTTCCCCGGGTGATTGAGGACTGCCCCGGTCGAGGACGTGTTCATCCACCCCGGTGCCTCCCCACCAGCTAACCGCCAGCCGTGAATCCCATCGCGCTTCTTTCCCCAGGCCCTCGAGGGCCGATTGCCAGGCCATTAACACCGCGTCGGGAAGCTTCACTTTCCCAAGTTTGAGCAACCAGGCTATATGGGGTACGTGCCGTGCTTCCAGCCTGCCGTCATTCAGGTCATCTAGCGCCCTGTGCAATTCCTTGCGGGACACCGCCTTCTTCTCTCCCAGCTCCTGCTTCGGGGTTCCTCCATCGATTACTTGAAGGAGCTCGAAAGGCGCATCTCCGACCGGAGAAATTTCGAAGTGAACGCGCTGACCCACATAACGCTTGAGATTGTGCCCGATCCACTGTGGTGCGTCGCCTTTCGCCTCCACCGTTTTGGCCAGGGTTCCGTGCAGGGGGCCGGCAAAAAGGTTTTGACTGACCGCGGCATACACTACCGCCTTTCCCCTGATCAGGTAGTAAACTTGACCCGAGGCTAGGGTAACGGTCGGGGTGCGAATGGTTTTACCTGCTCGCGACAAACCATTCAGCAATCCTCCGGGATCGTTTTCACTGTCGATGTTCTTGAGCCTGCTCCAGAAGGCATCACGGATCGCGCCTCCGTTGCGGGACAGTGCGAGTGGTTGATCGCCTGTGACCAGCATCAACTGGCCCGGCAGAGCCGGCGACTGCCCAAAGGTTGGTCCGTCCACCAGCCAGGGTGTATGTCTCTGGATATAATCGGCCACCATTTGGTGCTTCCCTTCCACGGGATAAATAGGCGACGTCACAAGCTCGAGCCTGACAAGAGCGGCCTGTTCATTGAGTGTCTTCAGGTTCGCACCCGGGAAAAAATGCCAGGCATTGGCGAGGGAAATGGTTTCCTTCCCCAACTGCAGAACGAGCTGCTCCGGTTTGCCGGCAATGCCTCCGGGAGAGCCATGGTCCATGACGCGAACGGCAATCGTGTTCTTGCCCGCTTTCAATAGACCCGTGGGAACGGGATACTTCCGTACCGTGTAATGGTGGCCGGGATTCTCGTAGCCTCCTACCCTCGAGCCATTGACCCAGGTGACGTCCATGTCATCGATTTGACCGAGGTTCAGGACTGCCTTGGACTTGGCCTGCCCAGCAGACAATTCGATGGTTTTTCGAAACCACACCACGCCATCGTGGCCGGGCAACCCGGCGTTTTCAAAATGACCGGGCAGTTTCATGGTTTTCCACTTGGCGTGATCAAAGGAAAGCTTGGCCCAAGCTTCGCCTTGGGAACCCGGATCCACGGCCATGATCAGTCTCGTCCAACGGGGCAATGGTGTAGAGATCGGCTCGACGGGCACATCGTAGTCCAGTGCATCGACCACGGGCCGCGCGGCAGCGGCAAAGGCTTTCGCGATCTTCGGCAGGTAGTCCCGGCGCAATCCTTCCAGTTTCTTCGCAACCGCTTTGTTCTGTTCCATCGATTCAAACCGTGCCTGTCGGTAACTGGAACTGAGGACAAAGCCCGCCATTGCATAGTAGTCGCGCTGGCGTATGGCATCGAACTTGTGGTCATGGCAACGGGCACAGGCCACGGTCAAGCCGAGAAAGGTCTTGCTCATCACATCGATTTTGTTTTCGAGTTGCTCGCATTCGTCCTTACGTAGATTCACCGGGGCGTGATTTAGCTCTCCAAAGAAGGGCCAACCGGTGGCAAGGATGGATTCGTTGGCTCCAGTTTCGGGATGCAGTCGAGGGCTTTCCAACAGGTCGCCTGCGAGATGTTCGATGACCAGGGCATCATAGGGAAGATCCGAGTTGAACGCGCGTATCAGGTAGTCGCGATACCGGTAGGCATTGGGCAAAATGTCATCCGCCTCATGTCCCCGCGATTCCGCATAGCGCACTAGGTCCATCCAATGACGTGCCCAGCGCTCCCCGTAGTGTGGAGAATCCAAGAGGGCGCGTACAAGGGTGCGTTTGCGATTCTTGGACGTATCGTTGAGGAAGGCCTGGACATCCTTCGGCTTCGGCGGCAACCCGGTGATAGCGAAGTATACGCGCCGTATCCACAGCCGGTCATTGGCCTGTTCAGCCGGGTGCAGCTTTTCAGCTTCCAACTTCCGGAGCACAAAGCGATCAACCGCATCCGCCGGCCAGACCGCGTCCTTTACCTGGGGCGGCTCAACCTGCCGGGGCGATTGCCAGATCCAGGGCAAGCGGTCGCGGAACTTTTCGAAGTCGAACTTTTGGCCTGCGTAGGTTGCACTTGCCGTGATGCAGCACGCGAGGAGAATTCGGTTCATCATTTCCTCAGCCCGGCGAGTTGAGGGAATCCCTCGAGGATGGATTTGGACACGGTGTTGGGCCAGCCTTGATCGGGTTGGCGTAGGTCGTGGGTAGTGCGGGCTGCATGGATGGCTAATATGGGAAGTCCGTCGGCCGGTTTATTCACTTTTTCGGGCCATGGTCTCTTGCCAAAGCTTCCAGTGAAATCGCCGGGCAATTCAGTGATGGCATTTTTCTCACCGAATGAATCCGTATTCAGAATGGCAACTGCCAGTACTGCTATTCCGAGCAAATTCGCTTTCATGCCTGATGATGGTAAGTCGATCCAGTAATTGCAAGAAAGGTTGCATGCTAGGGAAAGGTTGGATGTTTCGGGATTCGAGTACGGAGGCAAGCCCGATCATTTGGGCCTCGTTTGTAAATTCTTCATGCTCGGGCAATTCGGGTTTGAGCAGGAGCAGTAATATGCTACCTTGATTTTAATGAATCGTAGGGAATTTTTCAAGATGGGTGGACTTACCCTTGGAGCCATATCTCCCCTGGGACTTTCGTTACCTGAAGTCTTGGCTAGCGAAGCATCCGGTTCGGGCAAGCAAATCAACGTCATTTTCATGTTTCTGCAAGGTGGGGCCAGTCAGCTCGACATGTACGACCTGAAACCCGATTCCCCGATTGAAATTCGTGGCAAGTATCATCCGATTTCAACCAATGTTCCTGGTATGCAGTTGAGCGACCAGTTGCCCAAGCTCTCCAAATGCGCCGACAAGTTTTCACTTATCCGCTCGATGCATTCTTTTGCGAACGATCATGGTGCGGGCGACGTCGACATCATGTGTGGGAGTCCTCGAGACAAAAACATGCAAGCTCCGGGTATTGGCGCGGTACTTTCTCGGCAGAAGAAACAGTTGGCCCCCGTTCCTCCCTTCGTACACTTGGGCGACATGAAGCACCCGAGGCATAGCGCCCCAGGCTATGGTGGGTACCTTGGGCATGCCTATGATCCTTTTCTCATTACTCAGGATGCAAATTCACCTAGCTTTTCGGTTAATACTTTTGATACGCCGGAAAACGTCGACCTTGCTCGCTTAGGGGGTAGGAAAAGTTTGCTTCGCTCTTTGGACCTTTTTCAATCCGATCAAGAAAACAAGTTTGAGTTCGCTCGAACCCACGACGTTTTTACCGAAAAGGCTCTTGGCCTAGCCACTTCGCCCAAGGCAAAGAATGCTTTCGACCTGTCGAAGGAACCGGCGAAGCTTCGCGATGGCTATGGTCGCAACAAAGTGGGGCAGGGGATGCTCTTGGCCCGGCGACTTGTCGAGGCAGGCGTCCGTTTCGTAACGATTCAGGGTTACGTCGACACTGGAATCTATGCATGGGACCACCATTGGGGTATTTTCCCGCATCTGGAGAAGCAGCTGCCCATTTACGATGCCAGTTATTCCGCCCTCCTGAACGATCTCGACGATCGCGGTATGCTCGACACGACGTTGGTGATCACTGCCGGTGAATTCGGACGTACTCCCAAGCTCAATCAAGACAAGCGTGGTCCGGGTCGTGATCATTGGTCGAATTGCTTCAGCCTGACCATGGGTGGCGGCGGCGTTAAGACCGGGATGGTCATCGGGGCTAGCGACAAGTATGCTGCCACTCCCACGGAGCGACCCGTTTCGGTCGCTGACTTCGCTGCGACCGTATACCATGTCCTCGGGCTCGACCCCACGACTGAGGTGGTGGCCAAGGGCAGACGGATGAAGATGCTTCCCGAAGGTTCTCCGGTTAGAGAACTTCTTTAGTCTCTTGTTGCATTTGCTTGCCGGTTCTAATGGTGTTGTAAAAGAAATTCCATCTAGAACTCTCATTAACAATGAATCCCCTATTCATTATATCGGTTGCTTCTCGCACCTTCTTGTCATCTTGTAATCAATAATTAGTAGAAAGAAACCATCATGAATGAACATCCAGTTCCCACTTCTTCCTCTCGCCGCAATTTCATCAAGACTACTGCGGCGTCAACTGCGATCTTAGGCTTCCCGGCGATTACTCGTTCCAAATCACCAAACGGCAAGCTTGCCGTTGGCTTGATAGGCGTAGGTGGTCGTGGTCGTAGTCATGTCGCCGCTTGCCGAAACGAACAGGTCGTCGCTCTCTGCGACGTGAACAAGAAAAACCTAGATGGGGCTGCACGCTTGCCTTGGTGCAAGGGAGCTCGTACCTACAAGGACTTTCGTGATTTCTACGAGAAAATCGACGACATCGACGCGGTGGTGGTCTCCACCACGGAACATACCCATGCCTTCGCAACCCTGCCTGCGCTTCAGGCCAAGAAGCATGTCTACTGTGAAAAGCCGCTTACGCGTGACGTTCACGAGTGCCGTATTATTACCGAGGCGGCCGCCAAGGCCGGGGTGCAGACCCAGATGGGTACTCAGATACATTCCGGTGGAAACTACCGACGTGTGGTGGAACTCATTCAGTCGGGTGCTATCGGCGAAGTCCGCGAAGCCCATACCTGGGTGAGTCGCGCTTGGGGTTGGAAAAGTCCCGCTGACGATACACCTAAGGAATCTCAACCTGTGCCGCCCGAACTCGATTGGGACCTGTGGATTGGCCCCGCGCCATTTAGGCCCTTTCATTCGGTTTATTTTCCGGGTCCGAAATGGTACCGCTGGTGGGACTTTGGAAACGGCACGATGTCGGATCTCGGTAGCCATCGTAACGATCTCCCCTGGTGGGCCTTGAAGCTGGATGCTCCCCTTACCATCGAGCCATTGACTGGTCCCAAACCGCACCACGACATCGCACCCGCTTCCATGAGCGTGAAATACACGTTTGCTGCTCGGGGAGACGGTTATCCCGCTGTCGAGCACACTTGGTACCAAGGCACCGAGAAACCTAAGATTTGGCACGATAAAAAGATACCGCAATGGGGTGACGGTACGCTTTTCATCGGTGACAAGGGGATGGTGCTTTCCGAGTACAGCAAGCATGTCCTTTTGCCCGAAGATAAATTTAAGAACTTTGAGCGTCCCAAGCAATGGATCGAACCTTCTCCCGGTCAGCAGGCTGAGTGGATTCGTGCCTGTAAAGGCGAGGGTCCCGAGGCTCTTTGCCATTTCGCTTACGCCGGTCCCCTGACCGAGGCCAACCACTTGGGCAACGTGGCCTACAGGGCAGGTAAGAAGCTGGAATGGGATGCGAAGAATATGAAGTTCCCCAACGCTCCGGAAGCTGAGAAATATTTGGGACGAACCTACCGCAAGGGTTGGAGCTTGAGCTAGCCCGAGCCTAATCCTGTCAATCTAGCATCAGCGTCCCCACGCTGTCTTTCCCCATGAAGAACCTTTTTGGAGTTTTTGTTGTTGGGCTTCTTCTCACCTTCTCGTTGGAAGCGCGCCCAAACGTCATACTGGTCTTTATCGACGACATGGGGTGGGGGGATTTCTCCTGCTTCGGCAACAAAGCGGCCCAGACTCCGAATGTTGACCGGATGGCCAGAGAAGGTGTGCGTTTCGAGCAGTTTTACGTCAACTCACCAATCTGCTCGTCATCACGCACGGCCATTTCTACGGGTCAGTATCCCCAGCGCTGGCGCATAACCTCTTACCTCAGCAACCGTAACCATAATGAGCAACGCGGCATGGCCCAATGGCTTGATCCAAAGGCTCCCATGCTTGCTCGCTCCCTTAAGGAGGCTGGTTACGCTACGGGGCATTTCGGCAAATGGCACATGGGCGGGCAGCGCAACGTGGTCGACGCCCCACCCATCACTGCCTACGGGTTCGACGCTTCCCTGACCAATTTCGAGGGCATGGGCCCCAAGCTCTTGCCACTCACTCTCAAGCCCGGGCAGGACCCCGAGAAACCGGGCCGTATATGGGGTGATGCCGAGCGTTTGGGCAAGGGTGTTCGCTGGATGCAGCGGTCAAAGATCACCGAAGGGTTCGTTGACGAAGCCATTCCCTTCATGAGGAAAGCGGCCAAGGCCAAGAAACCGTTTTACGTCAACCTTTGGCCGGATGACGTCCACAGCCCGTTTTGGCCCCCTGTTGACAAGTGGGGCAACGGAAAGCGCGAACTGTTTCTCTCGGTGCTTCGGGAAATGGATCGCCAGTTCGGGAAGCTTTTTGATTTCATTCGAGATGATGAGGCCTTGCGGAAAAATACCTTGGTTCTCATTTGTTCCGATAACGGTCCCGAGCAGGGAGCTGGAGTCGCGGGTCCCTTCCGGGGTTACAAGACGCATCTCTATGAAGGCGGAGTTCGTTCCTCGCTCATAGCCTGGGGCCCGGGTTTGGTCGCAAGGAAGAATTACATAAACCGCACCTCGGTATTTTCAGCCATCGACCTGGTGCCAACCCTTTTGGACATTACTGGTTCACCGCATCCTGTTGGCGCCAAATATGATGGGGAATCATTGGCCCCCATACTTCTTGGTCAATCGGCTGCTTCGCGCCAGGCACCGATATATTTCCGCCGCCCGCCTGATCGAGATGCCTTCTATGGCGACAACGACCTTCCGGATTTGGCGATCCGGGATGGGAAATGGAAATTTCTCTGTGAGTATGATGGCAGTGAGCCTGAACTCTTCGATATGGAAAAAGATCGGGGAGAGACGAACAACCTAGCCGAACCCAAGCCCGAGTTGGTCAAGGCGATGACCGCGAAACTGCTCGAATGGAATAAGGGTATGCCTGCGGACAAGGGTCTGGAATTAGGGAGGGACGCGCCGAAGAGGGGCAGGACTAAACCGATGCAGAAGAAGGTCTACGATTTGAAGCAGGGTGACAATCTCTCGGACGGCAATGCCCCGGTTTGCGCGGGTCGCAAAGTGACCATAGACGCCACCATTGAGAGCAGCGGTAAAGACGGAGTGATCCTTGCGCAGGGCGGGGACAAGGCGGGTTATGCACTCTATATACGGGATGGGAAACTTGTCCTTGGCGTACGCCGCGACTGGAAGCTGACGGAAGCGGTCACGTCCGCGCTCCCCTCAGGGAGCAGTATCGTGGTCGCGGCGACGATCGGACAGACGGGGAAGATGACGATATCATTGGCCGGCAAGCAAGTGGCCACGGCGGACGCCAAGGGCACGCTCACACAGCCGGGAGATGGTCTCCAGGTTGGCGACGACCTGATCAAGCCCGTCGGCAAGTACACCGCCACCAAGTTTCCCGGAAAGATCACCAAACTCAACCTGCAGTTTGATTAGGCTCAATTTGCCGCTTTTACATTCCACTTACCTTGATGAATAGACAAATGTGTTTGCCCGGAAGGATCATGTTCCAGCCCACGTACCTTATACTGTCGCTTATTATTCTGCTGACTGCTGGGCTGAACGCCCAAGCCGGCGATCCGATTCGCGTCTGGCCGGGGGAAGCTCCCGACGAACCCGCGGGGATCGAGGCAAAAAAAGCCAAGGCCGTTACGGGTTCCGATGGGGTAATCAGGATTCCTTACGTAGATACTCCGGAACTCTTTCATTTTCCGGCACAGCCCGACAAGGCGACAGGCACTTGCATCATCGTTTGCCCTGGTGGTGGATACGGCAAACTGGCATGGAACAAGGAGGGCACAGAGGTCGCCGCCTGGTTGAACACCTTGGGTGTGGAGGTCGTCGTGCTCAAGTACCGGGTGCCGCGCCGCGATCGTGAAAAACCGCATTCTTGGCCCCTGCAGGATCTCCAGCGATCCATCCGCATCGTTCGCTCCAAAGCGTCTCAATGGAAGATCGACGTCGACCGCGTGGGCGTCATGGGCTTCAGCGCCGGTGGACACCTCTGTGCCATGGCCTCCTCCTATTATGGTGAACAATCTTATAAGCCGGTCGATGTAATCGACAAACTGGACGCCCGGCCCAGTTTCGTGAGTTTGGTCTATCCAGCATACCTAGGCAATGTCCGTCAGGATTCCTCCAAGCTTGACTCGTTGGTCAAGATTGACGCGAAGACTCCCCCGACTTTTATCGCCATCACCCATGACGATGGCGACCGAGGAATCTTCGCCGCTCTCTATTACGCTGAGCTCAAGCGTCATGGCGTGCCGGCAGAACTTCATATCTACAGCAAAGGTGGACATGGCTACGGCCTCCGCCCCAGTCCCCACCCGGTTTCCACTTGGCCGGCCCGCATGGAAGACTGGTTACGGGTTTGTGGTTGGTTGAAATGATAAGGTGAAACTGACTCCATTCCATTTGGCCGTACAAGTACGCGACGTCGATGAGGCGCGTGATTTTTATGGTCGTAAGATGGGTTTCCCCGAGGGCAGGAGCACCGATGCATGGATTGATTTCGACATGTTCGGTCACCAGTTCGTCACCCACCTGAATCCGCAAATCGGGAAGGATGGACAGGTGGTCTCAATCGCCAATCCGGTCGATGGGCATGCCGTCCCCGTACCTCATTTCGGAGTAGTCCTAACCTTCGAGGATTGGGAGCAGTTGGCGGAAAGAGTGAAGGAGTTTATTCCGGAGTTCATCATCGATCCCTACATTCGTTTCCAAGGGCAAGCGGGAGAGCAAGGCACCATGTTTTTTTGCGACCCCTCGGGCAATGCCCTTGAATTCAAGGGGTTTCACGATATCGAGTCGGAATTGTTTGCCAAATAATCCTCAGTCCGCATCAACTCGAAAGAGAAATCCACCCTTCACGCTCCTTCGTGACCTCGATTATTTCCCAGTCCCCTAACTTGATCTGCGAGCAGACCTGCAAGTTCGCTCTCGATGGATACGATCTCGTGGTCACGGCCGAAGCGTTGCCGAGTGAACGCGATCAAAATTTCCGATTTCAGGCCGAGGATGGAAGCGTCTTTGTCCTGAAGATTGCCAATGGCGAAGAAGACCGCTCTTTTCTGGAAGCTCAAAATCAGGTGATGTTCAGGCTCCGGGAACGGAACATAGCCTATTGTCCGCACCTAGGCTATCCATGAACTTTCCCGCGATTCAATCGATCGACGATTGCCACGAGGCATAATCAACTCAAAGTTTTGCCAACCTTTCCGTCCTGCCGCCGGAAGCCTTGTTCTCATAACCCTTTAAGATTCTTGCCCTCAAATCCCAACATGAAAATGAAACGACTCCTCCTTGTTGCCCTTGCCTTCTCTTTTGCGGCAATGTCCTTTGTCTCCGCTCAAGCCGCCACCACGCCTAACGTCATCATCATCATGGCGGACGACCAGGGTTACGAGGACCTCGGTTGCTTCGGGTCGCCCAAGATCAAGACGCCCCATATCGACCGTATGGCCAAGGAAGGCATGCGTTTCACTGATTTTTACTCGGGAGCTTCGGTCTGCACACCTTCGCGGGCGGCTCTTCTTACTGGTTGCTACGCCAGTCGGGTGGGCAACCTGGGCGTTCTCTTTCCGCGCGACAAGCGGGGTCTCAATCCGGACGAAATCACCATCGCGGACTTACTGAAGACCAAGGGTTACGCCACCGCATGCATCGGGAAGTGGCACCTCGGTCACCTCAAGGAGTTCCTGCCCACCAGCCAAGGTTTCGACACTTACTTCGGCGTTCCCTACAGCAACGACATGACCCTCGATCCAACCCAACCCCTGGCCAACGACGTCGTTTTACGGGAAGGGGTCACCCTGGAAAATATCAAAAACCGGGTGAAGAAAAACCTCGTTCCGCTCATGCGCGATACCAAGATCATCGAATACCCCGCCGACCAGAATACCCTGACCAAGCGTTACACCGAGGAAGCCATTTCCTTTATCAAGAAGAACAAGGAGAAGCCCTTCTTCATCTACCTGCCCCACACCATGCCGCACATCCCCCTCTATGCCACTCCGCCCTTCGAAGGCAAAAGCGAGATCGGACTCTACGGTGACACCATCGAGGAACTCGATTGGTCGACCGGGCAAATTCTCGAGACCCTCCGCAATCTGAAGCTCGCCGAGAACACTCTGGTGGTCTACACCTCCGATAACGGTCCCTGGAAGCTGGCCACCAGCTCGTGGGTCAAGGGCAACGTGAACCGTCGGGTCGGGGGCTTTGCTCATCCTTTGCGGGGCTACAAATTTTCCCGATTCGAGGGCGGTATGCGCGTGCCCACCGTGATGTGGTGGCCGGGTCGAATCCCCGCTGGCAAGGAATGTGGCGAAGTGGCCGCCAGCATGGACTTTCTACCGACCTGCGCGGCGATCGCCGGGGCGAAGCTGCCTGATGATCGTGTGATCGACGGCAAGAGCCTGCTCCCTTTGTTGGAAGCCCGCAAAGGAGCCAAAAGCCCGCACGAGGCATTCTTCTACCGTACCGAGGCAGTGCGAAGCGGAAAATGGAAACTGAAGAGGAACGAACTCTACAACTTGGAGGAGGACATTGGGGAAACCAAGAACCTCGCCGGAGGCAACCCCGAGGTCGTCAAGCGCCTCGGGGGTTATTTGTCCGCCCACAAGGAGGACTTGGCCAAGAACACACGGCCCGCGGGTGGCCCGCCCAAACAGCCCCGCAAGAAAAAGAAAAAGTAAGGGCTCGGCGATAGACAGAGACATTTGGTTTTCGGCAGGCTGTTTGCCAAGGAGATCGTTGTGTTGCATCCAACGGCAATCGGTTTCCATTTATAATCGTCTTAAATATGGTTTTCTCGTCTATTTATCTTAGTGCTTTCCTATAATCGTATCTGGACTGGAGCAGGATTTTGAGGATTTCCCATTTAGCTGTTCTTGCGACATGGGCCAATGCCTGCTTGTTTGGAGCGACCCATTCGGGCCAAGCTGTCGAATTTACCGTCGAGACGGGAGCTGAATTCAAAACAGGGGTAAATCAAGACGACTTGTTGGAAGGAGTTCCCTTTCATTCCAACCTTGAGCTGACGGCGGGAGACTTTTACAAAATGACCGACGGATTGGGGAGCAAGCCGAATGAATCCTTCCGCACTTTTGCCCATGATGGCGTCGAGGACTGGGTGATCGCTTTCTCTAAACTCAAGATCGTGGAAGTTGAGGAGATCCGAGTATTTTCTTGGAACGGCGATCATCGAGCTCAACAAGATTTCGACGTTGCCTACAGCGTAGACCGTGGGAAAACCTTCGTTCCTCTGGCCAAGCGAATCGTAGCCCCAAAAAATGGAGCCTGTAACTTGACTAGCATTCCTTGCATGGTCGGCGAAGTGACCGACCTTAGGTTTGTCTTCCGCAATCCCGGAAACAACATCCACCACTCATCTATACTTGAGATTGATGCCATCGGCACACCCTTGGTTGAGAAGCCGGGTTTCGCCGAGGCCAGAAAAGCTGGTCTGGCAAATTCCGCCTTGCTTGCAAAAAGGGAAACTGCCGGGCGTCAAGCAAGTGGTTCGAGTGGGGAATCGGCCAAACCGAATTTAGCCGAATTCAAGTCATCCATTGAACCTGCCTTAAAAAAAACCTGCGTCGGATGCCACGGACCAGAAAAACAGAAAGGTAAATTTCGAATCGACACCCTCAACCCTGACTTGATCAAAGGCGACGACAAGGATTGGTGGTTGGAAGTCATGGATGTGCTGAGTAACCGCGAAATGCCTCCGGAGGATGAAGGAGTGGACTTTTCTGACGAAGACCGGGCAGCAACCATTGATTGGCTTGCCGGAGAAATTCAACATGCTTCCCAAGTAGCTCGGAGCGAGAAGGGGCGCTCTTCGTTTCGCCGCCTGACCCGTTACGAATACAACTACGCTCTCCAAGACTTGCTGGGTTTGCCCTGGTCTATGGCCAAAACCCTGCCTCCGGAAACCGCATCGGAGGATGGCTTTAAAAACAGTTCTGAATTGTTGCAGATGTCTCCCATGCAATTCCGAATCTATCGCGAAATCGGGTTGAATGCTTTGAAGCGCGCAACGGTAATTGGCGAACGCCCCAAGCCTGTTACCTACGTTGTTTCGATGAAGGAAGAGTTTGATAAGATGGCCTCGAACCAAAAGACAAAATTCTTCAACACGGGGGACAAAAGCTATGAAAAGAGCCGGAAATCAATTCACCTTTTGAACACTCAGAGCGGCCAGGGCACTCATTACAAGACCGGGAAATTGGCGCCGAAACCTGATGCCGTTGCGGGCCTAACACCTACGCGCAATCCGGTTTTTATGGCACTGCCAAGGTCCGCTGAACTGAAATGGAATCTGGACCGTTTTCTTCCCGACGAAGGTGTTATGCGGGTTAGTCTTCGTGCCTGGCGTTCGTCCGACAACCCGGAAGAGTATGCACGCCTACGTTTGGGTTTAAGTGCCCATACCAGTAATAACGCCAACTTTTCCAACATTATAAGCGAACGGGATATCCCTGTCACCGGATCGGTGGACAAACCCCAATTTATTCATTTCGACATATATCTCGCAGACATCCAGCGTAACCCTTTTCGAAAGCTTACAGCGACGTTTCCCACCCGGGATGAATTCCTACATATTCACAACATCTCGAATGCTCATGGCAAGGAACCCCTTCAAGTTCTTGTTGATCACATTGAAATCAGTGCACCGTTTTACGCACAATGGCCGTCTAGGACGCACACGAATATTTTTTCGACAGTAAAAATAAAGAAAACGAGGGAAAATACGGCAGTGAAGTTCTTGCCCGGTTTATAGGGCGTGCTTGGGGGCGCCCGGCCACCTCACTGGAGGTCGGCCGTTTCATGGGCTTGTTTGCAAAATACCGGCCGGAGTTTCAGACCCTCGAAGAGGCGATGCAGGAAGTCTTGGCAACCGTTCTGGTGCATCCTGAGTTTCTT
>JACNJI010000367.1 GCA_014382645.1 Verrucomicrobiota bacterium
CCAGCATGAACGCTGCGGCCATCGAGCAACTACTGATGCTCCATCCCGACACCCAGCTCGTGCTTCTCGAAAGCGGGGGCGATAATTTATCCGCGACCTTCTCCCCTGAGCTCGTGGATGTTTTCATCTACGTCATCGACGTGGCCGAGGGGGACAAAATTCCCCGCAAGGGTGGTCCCGCAATCAAGCATTCCGACCTCCTTGTCATCAACAAGACCGATCTCGCGCCACTGGTGGGAGCCGACCTAGACGTCATGGATCGTGATTCCAAAAAAATGAGGGAGGAGCGTCCATATCTCTTCACCGATCTCAAGACTTACAAGGGACTCGACGAAGTCGTCGCTTGGCTTAGGCGAGAATTTCTCTTTTCGTGAAACCGCCTGCAGACCTCCCTCCCTCCGCCCTTGGGTTGTCGGGTGGGGTGGAACTGCGTTGCGCGGCCGACTCGGAAGGTCGCCCGATTCTGGAGCGTCAGTACTTTCGTCCTCCCATACACATCGGCAAGCCCTACCATGATCAAGACGCCGATGTTTTGCTCGTCAACCTTGCCTGTCCCACCGCCGGTCTTCTCGAAAACGACCGAGTCCGGTGCGACGTCACCGTGGGTCCCGGTGGCCGTCTCCTCCTCACCACCCCGGGAGCCACCCGAGCTCACGCCATGCGCGGGGGGAAGGCAATCGTCGAGCAACGTCTCGTTGTAGAGTCCGGCGGTTTTCTCGAGTATGCCCCTGAAATTCTGATCCTTCAGCGCGACTCCCATCTCGTCCAGTCAACCGCCATAGAGGTTGCTTCCGGAGGCGAGCTTATCTTTACAGAGTCCATCGCTCCCGGACGCGTCGCTCATGGTGAATCCTTTGCCTTTAGTGAATTTTCAAATAAGCTAAGAATCCACATCAATGGCTATCCGGTCGCTCGAGAAAGCTTTCGGCTTCGTCCCGACGACGGTAGTTTACTACCTTGGACCAAGGCTTTTCCCACTCCTTGGTACGCCGCTTTTTATTGTCTCTCCGAAAAGATTGTCACTGATCTTCCCGGTCGCGACGATCTGCACTCCCTTTCCGACGAGCAAACCCGAATCGGCGCAACTCGCCTTCAGCGTGGAGGATGGGTGATCAAAATTCTCGCGGCCGACTCCATCGCACTCCGCAAAGTTATGGCTGCTACCCGTACGTCACTCTATGCGGCTCTCCAACGATCTGAGCCCTCTTTTCGCAGGTATTGAAGAAATTTCGGCACTTCTTTCTTGTCGCTCGCAATGCCTTTGTTCTGACTATGAAACGAACCTTATTCGTGAACACCCTCCAATCCACCCAATCATGAAGATTCTCAAATCGTTTGTCTGCATCGCCTCCATCCTCGCTGTTTCCTTCTTGTCCGCGGCCAAGCCGGATGCCAATAAATTGCCACGCACTCCTTCACCAAAGGGCGCCAAGGCCTATGTTATTCTGCCCAAGGACGGAAAGACGGTGAAACCCAAGTTCAAGGTTGTCTTTGGTCTAAAAGGCATGGGCGTCTGTCCGGCCGGAATCATTACTCCCGAAGGCAAGTCACCCCCGGATACCGGGCATCACCACCTCCTTGTCGATATGGACAAACTCCCCCCGTTGGATCAACCTTTGGTCGCGAGCGACAACCTGAAGCACTTTGGCGGAGGCCAAACTGAAGCGATCCTCGAGCTAAAACCCGGTAAGCATACCTTGCAACTGGTCTTGGCCGACTTCGCCCACATCCCACACAATCCGCCGGTCGTGTCCGAGAAGGTTACGATTACGGTGGAAGCGCCTAAAAAGAAATAATTTTTCGGCAATTCTCCCAATAAACCTCCGGTTCCAAGAGTCGGAGGTTTTTTATTTCTTATTTGGCTTACGCTTTTTGCCTGCTGACTGCGGATCGTAATTCGGATTGGGCACGGGCATCTTTGCTTTCATTCTTTTTTGCCAAGCGAGCAACTTGTCCTGCAATTCCTTGGCCTTGCTCGGATTGGCTTTGGAGAGATCTTTTTTCTCAGAAGGATCCTTGGCCAAATTGTACAGTTCGACCGTGTCGTAATGGTAGAAAGCGATCAGCTTCCAGTCGCCGTCACGAATGGAAGATCCGGGTTTCCAAGTGGAACCATGATAATGCGGGTAGTGCCAAAACAGGGGGCGTGATTCACCCGCGCCACCCTTTAGTTCGGGCACGATGCTTCGACCATCCGCATGCAGTTTGGGACGTTGAGGCAAATCCGCCAACTCCAGCATGGTGGGAAAAAAGTCCATGCTTACAACGGGTTCGTCGGAGACGCTTCCGGGTTTGGTTACCCCCGGTGCTCGCACGATGGTTGGTTCTCGCACGCCACCCTCATATAGCCAGCCTTTCCCCGCCCGCAAGGGTAGGTTGCATCCTGGGCCGGGGCCTCGAAGCGTGCTTAAGCCTCCGTTGTCACTGAAGAAAATCACCACGGTGTCGTTGGCGATCTTCAATTCGTCGAGTTTGCCCAGCAATGCTCCTACGCTGTCGTCTACCGCCGCGACCATCGATGCGAGAGCAGCGTTGTCTTGGCGCATGCGGGTAGCTCCTTCGTGCTCGGGTCGGGTGGGGCTGTTGCCTTCGAATGTCTTTTTCGCCTTTTCCGAATAATGGGCGATCCGTTTCTTGTAAGCCTCAATGGGGGTATGGATGTTGTAATAGGAGAGATAGAGGAGGAAGGGCTTTTCCTTGTCCCGATCTTCCATGAACTTAACCGACTCCTCGGTCAGGCGCTCGGTCAGGTATTCACCGGGCTTCTTGGACTTTAGAGCCGGATTGGTCCAAGGAGCGTAATAACCGCCGGGAGGCGAGCCCTTGTGGTGTCCGCCAATGTTGACGTCGAACCCTTGATTGTTGGGCCAAT
>JACNJI010000029.1 GCA_014382645.1 Verrucomicrobiota bacterium
GGGCAAGTGGGCCCCGGCGGCGACGTCCCCATTTCCTCTCTCCTGTTAGGCCTCAGAAGAAAAACCGCCAGTCCATGGCGTGCCCTTTTCAATACGAATCCCTACGCAAGCAACGACGGAGAAATGTTTATCACGGGAGATATGAAAATTGGTGCAAGCGGACTCTATTCCGAAGCCAACGCCTTGTCCTTGAACAACTGGCATCGAATAATCTTCACCTTCAACGCCAACACTAGCACAGCCAAGATTTACATGGACGGAAACCTCGCCTTGACCAACGCCTCCATCTCTCAGTCCCGGTACGGCCTTTATTCGGCCGAGAGCAACAAACCGCTGCTTCTATTGCTAGGGGACGACGATGGTGATAGCGATGCAGTCGATCTCAAGGCGGCTGCCTTGTATGGCGAGGCCCCAAGCCTTACGATTGGGTGGCGTTCAAAACCGTTCCTTCGGTCTTTGATCAAAAGGAGTCTTACCTGAGCCGGTTTCCTGTGCCCTTGAAACACTGGGCATATTCTGAGAAAATGTGTTTTGTATATCCCATTAACCCGTCCGACCAATGAACACACAAACCATCAAAGAAGAACAACCTCTACCCGAAGGCGAGCAAGGATCCGCCATGAATGGGGCAGACGCCTTGGTGGCGTCCCTCGAGCGTGAGGGAGTGGAGGTCGTGTTCGCCTATCCGGGTGGCGCCTCGATGGAATTGCACCAGTCGCTCACTCGTTCAAAGAGCATCCGCACTATCCTTCCCCGCCAGGAACAAGGCGGGGGATTCATGGCTCACGGTTATGCCCGTGCCACGGGCAAGGCGGGTGTCTGCATGGCCACTTCCGGCCCCGGCGCCACCAACCTTGTGACCTGTATCGCCGACGCCTACATGGACAGCATTCCACTCATTGCCATCACGGGGCAGGTATACCAGCAGTTTATCGGCAAGAGCGCCTTTCAGGAGACCGACTTCTTCGGTATGACTCTCCCCGTGGTTAAACACAGCTACCTCGTGCTGGATGCGGAAGACCTTCCGCGAGTCGTCAAGGAAGCTTTCTATCTCGCCGAAAGCGGTCGCCCCGGTCCCGTCGTCATCGATATCCCCAAGGATGTCCAGCAGGCTGTCTTCGAGCCATTTTTTCCTGCAGAGGTCGGCGACATCCCAGGATACAAGTTGGATCTTCCCAAAGCCAGCGACGACGAATTGACAGAAGTGCTGCGACTCATCACCGAAGCCAAAAAGCCCGTCCTCTACACCGGCGGTGGCATCATCTCCGCCGACGCTCACGAGGAGCTAAAGGAATTCGCAGAGGTCACCGGGCTCCCCGTCACTCACACCTTGATGGGCTTGGGAGTCTTCGATCCCGCCCACCCGCAGTCCCTCTACTGGTATGGCATGCACGGCACCGTGGCAGGCAACTGGGCCGTATGCGAGAGCGACCTCCTACTCTGCGCCGGCGCTCGCTTCGACGACCGCATCACGGGCAAGGTCGACAAATATGCCCAAGAGGCCTACGTCATCCACTTCGACGTAGACAAGTCCGAGCACAGCAAGAACGTTCACGCACACTTCCCCATCCGGACCGACATCAAGTACGCCCTCAAGCGGCTCTGCGAACTGGCAAAGGAACAAGGCTTCCAAAAGCCCGACCTTACCGAATGGTTCACCTCTCTCGACAAGTGGAAGGAAGAACAACCCTTTCATTATACGAAAGGCGAACACATCACTTCTCAAGAAGCCGTCGAGGCCCTCTACGAGGAATCAAAGGGCGAGGCGATCATCACCACAGGCGTCGGCCAACACCAGATGTGGGCCGCCCAGTACTACAAGTTCAAGGAACCCCGTACCTACATTTCCTCGCTCGGCTTGGGCACCATGGGCTTCGGCTATCCCGCCGCAATCGGCGTAAAGGTGGCTCGCCCGGATAAGGAAGTCATCGACATCGACGGCGACGGCTCCTTCCTCATGAACGTTCAGGAGCTCGCCACCGCCAAGATCGAAAAGATCAACGCCAAGTGCCTCCTCCTCAACAACCAGCACCTCGGCATGGTCGTACAATGGGAAGACCGCTTCTACGAAAGCGTCCGCGGCCACACCATACTTTGCGACCTCGAAAACATAGGTGGCCCCGACAACCTAGACGCCATCTACCCGGACTTCATCACCATGGCCGCCGGATTCGGCGTCAAGGCTCGCCGCATATCCAAGCGGGAAGACTTGCGCGACGGCATTCGCGAAATGCTAGAGGCCGACGAACCCTACCTCTTGGAAATCATCGTGCCCTACACCGAGCACGTACTCCCCATGATCCCGCAAGGAAAGTCCGCCAAGGAAATCCTTACGGACTGAGCACCCAGGAGGCGTTTCGCTCATTCGTGGCACAAAGTCGGGAAACGAAAGTTTTCGGCATCTCGCGGTTGCTCGCAAACCTTCCCTGAATCCCCAAAAGACCTTGTCATTGCGAGCCCGGCAGGGCGTGGCAATCCAGTTTCCTCACTTTTTGTCATTGCGAGGAAGGTCTCGAAGAGAACTGACGTGGCAATCCAGTCTGAATCGTGGCACGGGATGCCCGGACGACGCGATGGGATGCCCCATGGTTCCGCTGGATTGCCACGTCAGGACTTTGTCCATCCTCGCAATGACAGGGAGAGAAGTGGTGGGCGAGGCACCATGGTTCGTCACAGTTTAGGAATACCTTAACTCCACGCTGTCATTGCGAACCTGGCAGGGCGTGGCAATCCAGTCGAGGTCGTCTCCCCCACACGCTGTCATTGCGAGCCCGGCAGGGCATGGCAACCCAGTCGAGGTCCTCCCCCCCACACGCTGTCATTGCGACCCCGGCAGGGCGTCGCAGCCCACCCCAGGTCCGAAACCGGGAC
>JACNJI010000028.1 GCA_014382645.1 Verrucomicrobiota bacterium
AGCTTTACTGGCGGTTACGCACCAAACCGCCGATTGTTCGTCACCTGAAAGTTGAGATCGGAATTCGGCGCCAATTGAACCCCATCGTTGGTAATCAATCGCAAGTTTGGCTACAGGCCAATCGGAACCAAACATCATACGATTCGGACCAAAGGCTTCGAGAGCAACCTCCGCAAAACGAAACAGTTGCTCTTCCGTCCAGTTTGCCCAAGCGGCCTCCGTAGCCATACCGGAAAGTTTGCAGTAGACATTGGGTCGTTCAGCCATTTCCCGCATAAGTTCGGCCCATGGTTCCATGGAGTCGTCGCGAATCCGAGGCTTGGCAACATGGTCTAGCACAAAGACAAGGTCGGGATGCCTATCCACGAACTCAATGGAAGCGGCAAGCTGACGTTCATAGATTAGGATGTCGTAGACGAGATTAAAATCCTTGAGGAGAGCAACACCTCCGCCAAAAGCTTCCCCGAGTATAAAACGATCATCGGGTTCGTCTTGGACGATATGGCGAATGCCCTTAAGATAAGGGTTTGCGGCATAGCCGCAGAGTATATCGGAAATATTCTCATCTGCTAGCGGAAACCAGCCCACGACGCCCTTGATGAAATCGTGTTCGGCAGCGTACCCTAGCAACGCATCCGTCTCCGCCAACGTTTGCCTTGCTTGAACCGATACAACGGCATCGATGCCAGCTTGTTCAATTTCTTGCTTTATGTCTGTAGGCAAATGATCTTCCTTTAAAACGCCCATTTCCTCGTTCATCCAAGGATACTCGACAGGATCATATTTCCAAAAGTGATGGTGTGAATCGATTTTCATGACGGTCCTTTCAATCGCGTAGCGTTTACTTTCCTTTTCCTCTTGATCGCATCTCGGCGAGCAAGCGTGGCCACCCAAGTCGTGAAAGCTTTTCCGCCATTTTTCGATAGCCTTCACCATAGGTCGGACTGCTGCTTTTTTGCATGTTGTCCAAGAGGATCGAAGATAATTTATTCGTTTCTATTTTGAGCAAATTGGATGCCCCCAGATTACAAAAGCCCTCGACGACGTCGGGGGGAGCCTCAACAAAAAGTTCATTAAGCCAAACATGCATGTGCTCATGGGCAAGGACAGCCTCACATTCGGTGTGAGGGAGACCATACAGAACCAGAATGCGATGTTCGAAAGTAGTATTGGACACATTGCCTTTTGTTACGGTACGGAACTTTGTGAGAGTGAGACCCTTTAGTTTACCACTAGCACGGATGCGTTTCGCTTCTTCATCCAAAGTGGGCTTATCTACGAGAACTAGCGTGATCTTTCCCTCGGGTTTTACAATTCCGATTTGGCTCAATGCTTTCTTTACCCGTTCGTTTACCAAACCGAGGGCTTTCTCCTCGAGCACGGCATTGGTTAAACAGGTCAAGCAAGCAAAGCGGTTTGAATCAAGAATTTGCTCCCTTTTAGCTTCCCGTTTTGCAAACATGCGTCCGCATGAACCACAGCTAGCGACAAAAGAGAAATGATCGACATGCGCGAGCATGCCCCATTGGTCGCGGCGAAACTCATCACCTCCCTTGAAAACCTTCTTGCATACAAGACACCGGAAACAGGCGGTATGGTAGGTTTTGCCTCCAGCTTCCATCGTACGAGTCCCGAGAGTTTTTGAACACAATTCGCAACGAGGCTGGCTTTGCCATTCCCGAGCATAGGCCTGATCCCCATCAATAAATCGGGAAAGAGAAAATCGATACTCACGGTTGGAAATGCGAAGACCGATTTGATCGCCTTCTATTTCAAAAATTTCGCCCTGCGCTTTTCGACCGTCAGTCGTGGTCCAAGTTCTCAATTCGGCCGATGCAACATAGGGCAAGGCTCCAATAATAAATCCAAGTAGGAGTCGAAGCATCGAGTCGGAAGCCAAGCAACTTCAGTCCAAAAGGTTTTCCCAGTGGGCAATTCGAGTGGCAATTTGCGTTGGTCCAGGCATCCCCGGTTTTTCCCGACGTGCAAAAGCTCGGTCGAGATCTAAGACTTCTCGCCAGTCGTCGTCGAGAGCAGCGCATGCAGGATGAGCTCCCTTGGCTTGTTCGTCGGTAAGGTCGGGCAAGGCTACGCCCACCCTCTCCGCTTCGGCAACTACGCCACCGACGGCATGATGAGCATCACGAAAGGGTACACCTCGCTCAACGAGATAATCAGCCAAATCGGTAGCCAAAAGCATGGGATCTGAAGCGACTTCTCGACAACGGTCGGCATTAATTTCCATTCCATCGATGGTGGCCGCGAGGACGGCTAGACCAATGCCGAGCTGGTCGAATGAATCGAACACGGGGGGCTTGTCTTCCTGAAGGTCTCGATTGTAAGTAAGCGGCAGACCCTTGATCGTAACGTAGAGATTTTGCAAGTTGCCGACAAGACGCCCCGTCTTTCCTCGCAGTAATTCGAGAGAATCCGGATTTTTCTTCTGTGGCATGAGAGATGATCCCGTGGTAAAACTATCGGGCAAAACCACGAACCCGAACTCGCTGGAATTCCACAGAATGAAATCCTCCGCCAATCGAGATATATGTAGTCCGCAGGTAGCGCATGCACTGGCAAACTCTACGAAGATGTCGCGATCGGCTACCGCATCCATTCCATTCGCCGTCAAGCGAGGCTCGCCTTGGTCGTCCACGAAACCAAGTTCGGTGGCAACGAAGTAACGGTCGATCGGCAAAGTGGAACCCGCTATAGCTCCTGACCCGAGCGGGCAGACATTGGCATGATCGGCCACTTCGAAGAACCGCATGCGCTCTCTGGCAAAAGCCTCTACATGGGCAAGTAGATGATGCCCAACGGCAACGGGTTGGGCACGCTGCAGGAGGGTATATCCGGCGCTCGGAACATACC
>JACNJI010000436.1 GCA_014382645.1 Verrucomicrobiota bacterium
CAGATGCAAGCGCGCCGAATTGGGGGTGGGGCGAGGGTCAAGAAAAACAAGCCTTGGATGAAGTGGGTTGTTATCTTTTTGGCCATTGCTCTAATTGGCGGAACCATTGCCATCGCGAATTTGTTGAAATAAACCGTTTGCCACTGCTACCCAAACGGGAAGAGATTCGATTTAGTCAAGCCACCGGAGCTGTTTCGTTGGTAACTTTTCGCGCCCCGAGCTTTTCGTTCAAAAACAAAATGGCGCTGATGTCTTCCTTCGCCATACGGAGCATAGCGATAATATCCTCAATTGTTTTTTCTTCCTCCACTTGCTCGTCCAGAAACCATTGAAGATGGCTCTTGGTCGCGTAGTCGTGGCACTCAGTCGCAAGCTCGTACAAGCGGTTGATGGCAATTGTGTTTTCTCGTTCCTGCTCTAGGGCAGCCTCGAACGCATCTACTGTTCCCTTGAAATCAGAACGAGGTTTCGGAATAGTGGCCAAATCGATCTTGCCTCCTCGATCCAACAAATAACGAAACAGTCGCATGCCGTGCGCCATCTCTTCATTGTGCTGGGTCTGCATCCAGTGGGCAAAGCCATCGAGTGTATTGGCATCGAAGTATCCGGACATGCCAAGGTAGTTATAGGCAGCCGCGAACTCTTGGTTAATCTGCTTGACTAGGGCTTCTTCAATTCGTGAATCAATCATGGTAAAAGGTTAGTTTCTTCTACTCGTTAGCTATGTTCTTCCGATGTCTCAAGTGAATTCATAAATTAGTCTCAATTCCATTCACGATTAGAAACAACTGGCATGTCCTTGATGGGTTACGAAGGCTTGCCCTTTAACAACGCTTAATCTTCGATGAAATCATGTCAGTTCAAATGAAAAGTATATTGGTGACCGGAGCCACTCGAGGAGTCGGCGAGGCTTTAACTCTGAAATTCGCAAAAAAGGGGCATGTCGTTTATGCACTGGCCAGAACTCGAAATCAATTGAACTCACTGGTGGAAAGATGCGGTGCAGACAAGGTGATACCTTTCGAGGTGGATGTCTCGATAAGAGAACAGGTAGAGGAAGCGACTACCGCCATTCAACGGGAGTATGGGACGCCCGACGTGCTGATAAACAATGCAGGGATCGTGGAGAACATACCGTTTGCAGAGCAAGAGCTTGAAATGATTGATAGGATCGTAGACGTAAACCTCAAGGGCACGCTCTACGTCACTCGTTGCCTGGTTCCCGGCATGATAGCTCGAGGTAGCGGACGCATCATCAACCTCTCTTCGGTTGCCGGAACTCGAGGGATTCCGGGGCAGGCCGCCTATTGCGCATCGAAATTCGGCATGAACGGATTCGCCGACGCCTTGGCACAGGAACTTCTGGCAAAGGGGATATTGGTCACGACTATTTGCCCCGGAGGAATCGATACTCCTCTATGGGATCCCGAAAAAAACCCTTACCCCGGCGATAAGACTCGAATCATGCAAACGGAGGAGGTCGTCGATCTAATTGAATACCTACTTGATCAACCCGAAGGCACCTTGCACAAAAAAATCGTTATGTTTCCGACAAACGAATGGCACTGAAGAGAGTGCCTCAACCTTGGCTTTTGAGTCGTGCTTTCATTATAAGATATAATTCCCGGCTTACCCATGCATCGGTCGCAGCGTAATTCACTTGACCCGGCGCTAAAGGATTTTTTTCCCAGTTCGAGAGTTGCGCTGATTTGGACAGACGATGGCCAAAGAAAATAGCCGTCAAGCTGCGCAACCCGGTTTGTGCGATTTTAAGTTCACCAGCGAGATCCGCGAGTTCCTCAAAGCCTCCGGGTTCAAAATCCTCGATCTCCCTAAGTTTTTTAACATCATCGCGGATCGCGACTCCGGCTTTAATGATATTTGGATTCGACAAGATTTCTTTGATAAGGCCCAATTTTTTCAGCGGACGAAGTCGAAATAGAAAAGCCTGATCGGCAGTGGCGAGCTGCAGGAGGGCTGCTGGATTATTTGGTCCTCTTCTAAAAGTGGGCTTCGACTCGACGTCAAAACCAAGAACACGGTGCTTACTTAATCGCTGAACTAAACGAGCGACACTTTTTGAGTCCTCTCCTATGCGTACTGCACCTTGAAAACGGACGAGGGGGAACTCATTGATTTCCGCCTTGGATAAGCGTTCGGGCAATTCTTCATTGTGCTTACGGGCAGGCATAAGCTATTACAATTAGAGTACCAACTCCAATCCATCGTAAGCGATAAGAACTTCTTCGGGATGGCTACGCGTTGGAGGAGTTCCTGGGATACCTGTTCGAGTTTCCTTGATTTTCTGTTGAGAAAGGGAAAGGAACTTTTGCGTATGCTTCAGGAAATCGGACATTTGCAAATCCGTCGCCGAAGGATCGTGATGGAACAATGCTAGTTTTTTCACATGGGCACGGGCGGCCAACTCGACTCCCATGATATTGCTGGAATGCCCCCAGTCCTCTCGAGCACCTATCGATTGAGATAAAGTGTAGGGGGCATCAAATATGAGAAGATCGGCATTTTTAATAAAGTCGACGTAAGGATAAGTTTTTCCATGGGCGGGGATACGGTGCTCGGCGTCGGTAGAATAGACAACGGATTCGGTGCCGTGCTCAACGCGAAAGCCGAAAGATGCTCCGGGGTGATCCTGCTCGTACAGTGTGATTTGACAATCCGCCACTTCCACGAGATCGCCCGGGATATGCTTCTCGAAGATTAGCTCAGCACTCATGGTGTCGAGATTGATGGGAAAGTAAGGAGCTTCCATATGACGGGAAAGCGACTCCTTGAGGTTCTCGTGACCTCCATGGAAAATTATTTTATTTCCGGGGATATAGGCCGGAGTGAAAAAAGGAATGA
>JACNJI010000089.1 GCA_014382645.1 Verrucomicrobiota bacterium
CCCGGGGGGTGGGGAATCGGGGCCGACAGAGCCAGGTTTTTTCCCTTCGGGTCCCCGTCTCCCGTGACGAGCTCATCGCTCGTTCCGTTCGCCCGCATTGCCCGCCACTTGTAATGGTCTCCTTCGAGCCAAATTTCGGAGAGGTTGGCGAACCTTCGATCCTTTGCAATTTCTCCGGGCGGGAGGTGGTTGTGAAAGTCGAGGATCGGTTCGTCCTCTGCATAGTCGTGGTAAAGGGCGACCGCTTCGTCGCCAGTCAGCAGGAAGTCTTCGTCAAGGAAGCTCATGAGGGAGTGGTTTGTACGCGGGGTTGTTCAGTTGATCTTGATTCTTACCTTCTTCACTTCGCCGGGGAAGGGGAAGGCATCCTTGTAGAGTCCGACGGTTCCACCTTCGTCTCGCCCGACCTGCAAGCCGTCGATCGGCATCTCCGCAACCAGTCCCGAAAGCTTCCCTTCGCCGATTATCTGTTTGCCATCGAAAAATTTCACTTCCCCATTCTTGTGTAATTGCACGAGGCCTTTTCTGGTTTTGCTCTCGAGAGGGCTCGTTGCCTTCACGACCGAAAACTTTCCGTTCCGGCAAACCCCGAAGTGAAGACGATCTTCCTCGATGTACAGCACCCAGCCGTGAGCGTCCCCACCTTGAGCCACGAGTACGCCGTCACCCTTGCCTTGGTACTCGGCTTCAACCTCGAAGGTCTTGTTTGCGATCATGGGGGCGTTCTCCATATTGAGCAGATCCTTTTCCTTCAGGTTGAAAGTCTTTTTCTTGCTTCCCTTCTTCTTTGAAGCGCTGCCGCCCCATGGCCACGGCTTGGCCTTGGCTTCCTCCGCCCAGGTTTCCCACCGCTCGGCCATCTCCTTGGCCCGCTCAGGATGCTTCTCGCTCAAGTCGTTCAGTTCCGTCCGGTCCTGCTCCAGGTCATAGAGTTCCCACGGGCCCTTGGATCCCTTGGCCACCAGTTTCCATTTTCCGATCCGGATGGCCCGGTTTCCCTCGTGCTCCCAGAAAATCGGGTTCTCGCGTTCGATTTTTTCACCAGAGAATGCGGGGGCGATCGAGACCCCCTGCAGTGGAACGATGGCTTGGCCTTTTACCTTTTCCGGGTAGGTGGCCTTACCCAAGTCCGCGCAGGTGGCCATGAGGTCGATCAAGTGGGCGGGTTGGGAATCAAGCTTTCCGTTGAGCTTCTTCTCGATTCCGTTCGGCCAATGAGCTACCAAGGGGGCACTGATCCCTCCCTCGTGCACCCAGTGCTTGTACTGGCGGAACGGCGTGTTGCTCGCGTTCGCCCAAGACAAGCCGTATCCATGGTAAGTATCCGCCCCACCTGTCATGACCTCGGTTCCCTGCTTGACCACGACTCCGTCGCGTGTGCGTTTGGGGATCATGTCGATCTGCAGGTCGGTCGCCTTCATCGGCTTCAACTGGTCGGGGTCCTTGTCCTTGTACTGGATGCCACTTCGGCGTCCCATGCCCTCGGCGCATCCACCGTTGTCAGCCAGGAAAAGTATGAGCGTATCGTCAAGCACACCCTTCTTCTCAAGGGCCCCGATAACGCGTCCGATGCCTTGGTCTAAGCGATCGACCATTGCGGCGTAGGTTTCCATCAGGCGGATTTCCCATTCCTTGTTCGGGGCGTCCTTCCAGGCGATCCCGTCCCTCGGTGACAATTTCCATTTCTTGTCGATCAGGTCCATTTTCAACTGGCGCTGGTAACGGGCTTCCCGCATGACCTCCCAGCCCTTGTCGTAGCGTCCCTTGTACTTGGCCATGTCTTCGGGCAAGGCGTGCATCGGCCAGTGGGGCGCCGTGTGGGCGACGTACATGAAGAACGGCTCGTCCCCCTTGTGCTCGGTGATGAAACGGGCGGCGTGGTCGTTGATTGCATCGGTGTAGTAAAAAGTCTTGGGCTTGTACTCCGGGTCGGCGTAGGGGGAAATCAGGGTGTTGTCCCGGGTCAGGGAATTTGGGTCGAAGAAACTGCCCGCCCCGTGAATCGTTCCGTAGAAGCGATCGAACCCGCGCTGCCTTGGCCAGTTGTGTTGGGAGGCACCGGGTTGAATCTTCGGGGTGACGTGCCACTTGCCCGATATATAGGTCGAGTAGTCCGCCGTCTTCATCACCTCCGCGATGGTTCGGACGTTGCTCCCCAGATCTCCACGGTAGCCGGGCAGACCACGGTCGTTCATCATGTGCCCGATCCCCGCTTGGTGTGGGTAGGTGCCCGTGAGCAGACTGGCCCGAGTCGGGCAACAGCGTCCGGTGTTGTAGAACTGGGTGAATCGCAAGCCGTTCCCTGCTAGGCGGTCGAGGTTGGGAGTTTCAATCTCGCTGCCGTAGCAGCCGATGTCCGACCATCCCATGTCATCGGCCATGATAATTATAAGATTCGGTCGAGCAGCGGACCAGGCAAGGGCGGATGCAGTGAATGATGTGGCAAAGGCCAAGATGGTTCGAATAATGGGTTTCATTGTTGTTTCAGGTTCAGGGCAACAGGCTTTTCGCTTGCCTGCAGGGGGGAATTATTGTTGGAATTATCCTTTGTATCCTGTGGGGCGCGGTAGCCAAGTGGTAAGGCCGGGGACTGCAAATCCTCTATCCCGGGTTCGAATCCCGGCCGCGCCTCCAATTCCTCTTTCCGAATGCTCTATTTTTGTTCGATCGCTTTTTTGATGGAAGCGATTACTTCCGGGGAGTCTGGCTTTTGACCGGGTTTGAAACGCTTGAGAGGAGTACCATCACGCCCAATCAGAAACTTTCCGAAGTTCCATTCTACGTTGCCCGGGAAGGCTCCTTTGTCACCGGTAAGTCGAGAGTAGAGTTCGTGCTGCTTTGGGCCTTTCTTGACGATTAC
>JACNJI010000311.1 GCA_014382645.1 Verrucomicrobiota bacterium
TAGGCATAAGTTCGGAAATGCGGATGCCGGGGGGGTGGGTGCGGCGGGGATTGAATGGACCTCGCAACTCGGAGGGGGCGTCGGGCTTCATGTCGAAGAGGTCGATGTGGCTGGGTCCACCCCACATGTACAGAAGCAGGCAGCGCTTGGCCTTGCCGAAAGTACGCGACGATTGCCCCGTTTTCTTTGACGCAAGCAGGGAGGGAAGGCTCAACCCGAACGGGGCCAATCCGCCGATACGCAGCATAGCCCGGCGAGTAAGGCCGTCGCAACAGGCCTGGCTAGGGCTTCCTCGAAGCTCGATCATGGACCGAATTAAATTCAACGAAACTAGGTGGAGCAACGGGAAAATATACTTCCGACAAGTATTATCGTTACAGGACAGTGAAGAAAGAGGTTGAGATGCTGGCCCTCTCTTGAGAAAGTAAAGCCATGAAAGTTGTTCCATTAGCTATTCTCACTCTCGCCAACGCATTTGCCTTTCAGGGTTGTGGCGGCAACTCCGAACCTTCGGGATCGGATCCTAGTGGAGACAATTCCACATCCGCATCGATCACCGCCCTTGCTCCCGTTTCGATGGGGACGATTCTCAGCGAAGTTGAGGATAGCGGTGTGAAGGTAACTTTTTTCTTGGCGAAGGGGGAAAACGGCAAACATTGGCTTCGGGCAACCTTTTCCCCTCTGGAAATTGGTTATCACGTCTACTCCAAGGATTTGCCCGCCGATGGAATCGATGGAATCGGTCGCCCTACCCTTCTCGAATTGTCTAAGCACGCGGCGATCTCCGATGTTGGCAAACTTACGGCCGACAAGAAAATTCACAATTTGGCGAGTCCGCTGAACGCAGCAGGCTTTCCCGTATACCCCGACGGACCCGTAACACTTAGCTTACCCTTCACCATGAAACCGGATGCCAACGCCCTGGTAGAGGTCACGACCAAGATCACCTACATGGCCTGTACGAAAACTTCCTGCAACCCTCCCGTCGAGGGAAAAGTGGTAAAGTTGACCCTCAAGTAATCTTGCCTGCACGGTACCGTGAACACACCGAGCCAGTTCCTTTTCCCGTTACTGATTGCCGCGAACACTTTTTTACAAGCGGATGACTGGCCAACTTGGCGTGGAGCCAACGGCAACGGCCTGAGTAATGAGAAGAATATCCCCGAGCATTGGTCGAGAACAGAGAATGTAGCATGGCAGGTAAAGCTGCCGGGACCAGGCAACTCCTCGCCAATCGTGGCCAAGGGAAAGGTCTTCGTGACGCAGGCCACCGAAGGCGGGACAAAACGCAGCTTGCTCTGCTTCGACCGCCAAACGGGGGACAAACTCTGGGAGCGAGCAACTTTATTCCCCGATAAAGAACCCACACACAAGACGAACCCTTTCTGTTCCGCTTCTCCCGCCACGAACGGCAAGGTGGTCGTAGTCACCCTCGGGTCGGCAGGCATGATCGCCTACGACCTCGAAGGAAAGGAAGTCTGGCGAGGCAAGGATCTCGGCCAACAACGTCACCTCTGGGGCACAGCCTCCAGTCCCGTGCCCTATGGCCAGACCTTCATCCAGTACCGAGGTCCTGGTCCCTTGGTATTCATACTGGCACTCGATGCCGCCACGGGAGAAACCGTCTGGAAACGTGACCTGCCCAAATCTCAAGGCAAAGACGAGAAGCACTGGTTCGGTAGTTGGAGTACGCCCGTCTTGCGGAATAATCATGGTCGCGACGAATTGCTCATGGGCCTTCCCGAGCGCCTATTCGCCTTCGATCCCAAGACGGGAAAACCTCTTTGGTGGTGCGATGGTCTCGGCGACCTCGTCTACAGCAACGCCGCAAGTGCGGGCGACTTCGTCTTGGCTACTTCGGGTTACGGTGGTCCTGCCCTCGCCGTAAAGGCAGGCAAGGACGCCTCTGGTGACATCACGTCTCAACGACTCTGGGTTACCACGAAGCGAAACCTGCAACGAATCGGCACGGGGGCAGTGGTCGAAGGCCATTACTATATCCTGACCGAGCCGGGTATCCTCCAATGCATAGACGTCGCCACAGGCAAAATCGTGAAGCAAGCCCGCGTGGGCAAAGGCGGCAACTGGGGTTCGGTCACCCATGTTGGCGGAAAGCTCTACGTGACCAACCAAGCGGGCCAAACCCTTATCCTTTCAGCCAATCCCGACATTGAAGTCCTGACCACAAATCCCGTAAATGAAATGACCCGAGGTTCCGCCGCATTTTCCAACGGACAAGTATTTCTTCGCACCTACGAACACTTATGGTGCTGGGGCAAGTGACCAGTTGTGCCTCTCCCAGCCTTATGACTAGGTAATCGCAACCGAACAGATCATGGCTTCAGTCGCTGGTTCTCCACCCAGAACAACGTGCTCCCGAATCACAGGGCTTCATTCGTTTACGACTCACCAAAAGATGCTAATTTGCGATCTCCTAGGCCTGTTTTAAACGTATAATCTCGCCATCGTTTTTCTTGCCGAACCTCCTGTTGAGTGTGCTCTCGCTGTACCTTAAACAAGATGCCATCGCACTTTGAGCATGAGACGCGGAGATCCAGCTACTGTAGACTGAATCGTTTTTTACGAGTTAGGTGGTCGTGCTTGTAGTTTCATCACAAGAGAGCCTCTTGCGTTGGCAAGGGGGAGCACGCAATCACCTAATCCATCGTCACATTACTCTCTTGTGATTCGAATTTGAATCCACCCTGCAATTTGACTGTCAATCGGATCATTTTTAGTCTGACAAAAATGTTTCGTCTTGCCGTAGCAAATGAAATCCCCAGTATGCCCTCCTCTTAGACTTAGTCCCGTTCGTCTAGCCAGGTTAGGACACCGGGTTTTCATCCCGGCAACAGGGGTTCGAATCCCCTACGGGACGCCATTCTCTCCAAGTTTCATCCGGATTACCTCTTGGCACGGTTTGGCTTACCGTTAATTAAAGGTAGCTTGGGAGCATTTTCTTTGTGAAGCGACATACTAAGCCAATTCGTGTCCGTGGGGCACGCCAAAACAATTTAAAAGGCGTTAATCTCGAGTTGATGCCTGGCCAGTTAACCGTAATCACTGGGCTCAGTGGAGCTGGTAAATCCTCCTTACTGTTCGAGGTTTTGCATGCGGAAGGTCAACGTCGCTATGTCGAGACCTTTAATCCTTATGTGCGTCAATTTCTGGAAACGATGCCACGACCGAAGGTAGACGCAGTAGAAAACATTCGCCCATCCATTGTCGTTGAACAGCGCAATTCCGTTCGAAACTCTCGCTCCACAGTAGGAACGATGACCGAATTGTGTGACTACTTTAAGGTATGGTTTTCAACTGTTGCTAAACTCCTTGATCCTTCTTCAGGCAAACTCTTACGAGAAGAAACTTCCACTTCCTTGGCCCAAGGGGTCTTAAAAGAGTTTGCTGGAAAAAGTTTAGTATTTGGCTTCCGTTCCCTTCGCCCCGACGATTTTCCTGTAAAAGAATTTCTAGGTAGTCTGATTAAGGCAGGCCATGTTCGAGCATCCGAAGAGAATTCCTTCTGCCGTATTGAGGAGTTGTTGAATGCGAACTGGTCGGCAGGCGAGTTACTTGTAGGGTTAGAGAAAATTACGATTCTTCCTGACAACCGCAAACGGATTGCAGATGCCGTATCCACCGCCTTGAAACTGGGTAACGGTGAATTCGTTCTCTTTAACGACAAAGGAAAACCTTTGTGTTCTCGATTTGAAGGTCTTAGGTCCCCGGTTAATGGGGCTTCTTTTGCACCGCCTTCTCCTTCGGTTTTTTCATTTAATTCTCCGTTGGGCGCCTGTCATCGATGCAAAGGGTTTGGCCGAATCATCGAAATCGATTATCGCCGAGTTATTCCGGACCATTCACTGTCTATAGTTGAGGGTGCCATTCGTGCATTTCGAGGCGAGGTTTACGGTCGGTCACAGCAAGATCTTATTCGGGTTGCTCGCAAATGCGGTGTCCCTCTCGAAACGCCTTGGTCCTTCCTTTCGAAGAGCGAGAAAGCTTTCATCCTCGATGGCGAGAATGCCTATGTTGAAGATGCTCGGATGTGGTATGGCCTCCGGAGATTTTTCCGTTGGCTCGAGTCAAAAACCTACAAGATGCATGTGCGCGTTTTTCTGTCAAAGTACAGGAGTTATGTTTCTTGTCCGGACTGCGAAGGTACTCGCCTCAGTGCGGAATCTCTTCTCTGGCGCTGGCGGGGCAAAACGCTACCCGACCTTTACGCCATGTCTATTGCGAAACTTGACGCAGACCTCCAGCGGTACGCCAAGTCCGGCGGAAACCATCGTGCCGACCTTGCTCTCGAAGGAATTCGCGCCCGCCTTGGATATCTTGAACAGGTCGGTCTTCATTATTTATCTTTAGACCGTGCGTCCAAGACCTTGAGCGGAGGTGAAATGCAACGAGTCAACTTAACAGCCTGTCTTGGCGCTTCCCTCACGGAGACCCTCTTTGCTCTAGATGAACCATCAATCGGTTTGCATGCAAAGGATGTTGACCGATTAATAGGAATTCTTAGAGAGCTTGCCGACCAAGGGAATGCGGTCTGCGTTGTCGAACATGACGAGCGAATAATTCGAGCTGCTGATCAAATCATTGAAATCGGGCCTTCTCCGGGAGCCAAAGGCGGGCGAATTACTTTCTGCGGTTCTGTGGCAAAACTGGTGGATGACAAGAAATCCATCACAGGGGCTTACCTTTCGGGGCGAAAATCTATTGATCTCCTGCAATCCGTTCGTAACAAGAAAATTCTAAAGCAACAACCATTTCTCCGAATCCGAGGCGCATCTAGTAATAACATTTGCAAACTAGATTTAGACATTCCAATAGGTTGCTTTGTTGTTCTTGCGGGCGTGTCGGGTTCGGGAAAGTCAACTCTCCTTCATAACATTATTAGGGAAGGTCTGCTTGCTCCTTTGGGTAGCCCTATGGAGAATCCGCCCATAATCGCCCATATCTGTGCCGATGTCGATTTTGCCGAAATAGTAACGATCGATCAAACGCCCATCGGCAAGACACCTCGATCGAACCCTGCTCTTTTCGCGGATGCGTGGAATCCCATTCGCTCCGCCTTTGCTCGTACTGACGACGCCCGTCGGGCGGGTCTTTCCGCCTCCCACTTTTCCTTCAATTCAAAAGAAGGTCGATGCGAGGAATGCGAAGGCCTTGGTTATGAACGAATTGAAATGCAATTTCTCGCAGATGTTTTTACTCCTTGTACTGCTTGTGATGGGCGGCGCTTTAAAGATGAAATTCTGTCGATTCGGTTAGATGGTCTTGATGTGACTGAGGTTTTGAGCCTTTCGGTTACAGAGGCAATCGAGCAATTTTCTCGAATTCCCCGTGCTGCTCGAAATCTTAATACGGTTGCAGAAGTTGGTCTTGGTTACTTGTCGCTTGGTCAACCTCTCTCCACGCTTTCGGGAGGAGAATCTCAACGCCTGAAATTGGCCAAGTACATTACTAAAATAGGAATTGGAGACAAACCCTCCCTCCTTTTGGTTGATGAGCCTACCACCGGGCTTCATCGAGATGATGTGGCGTGTCTCCTGAAGGTCATCAAAAGACTCACTGGAAACGGTCATAGTTTGATAGTGATAGAGCATCAGTTGGACGTCATCGCAAATGCAGATCAAGTCATTGAACTTGGACCGGGAGCAGGCGGTGATGGAGGTAAGGTTATCGCCCAAGGTGCACCAAGGAAAGTCGCGAAACTGAGTACTTCGACAGGTGCCGTTTTGGCCGATTACTTTAATGGAAATTCCATTTCAAAAACACACCCAATGTATTGTTTTGCCGAAGACCAATCACGATATCAGTCTAATGTCTCATTGGATTCCGTCAGGATCGATGGGGCTAGGGAAAACAACTTAAAGAATCTTTCACTAAACATTCCCCTAAATGCGTTTACGGTCGTAACCGGACCTTCGGGGTCGGGTAAATCTTCCTTGGCTTTCGATATTGTATTTGCAGAAGGGCAACGGCGATTTCTCGAATCAATGTCTTCCTATGCGCGACAATTTGTGGAGCAATTACCGCGTCCTGCTGTAGATGCAGTTTCCAGCCTTCCTCCTACGGTAGCAATCGAACAACGCGTTACTAGAGGAACCGGAAAATCGACAGTGGGAACCATTACGGAAGTTGCTCATTACCTCAGACTGCTTTTCGCCAGAATCGGCATTCAGCATAGTCCCTCAACTGGAGCGCCTGTCGAGAGTTCCTCTCTTGAAGTTCTATTGAAACGCCTGGCTTCCTTGACTCGAAGAAATTTAAAAAAGAATAAATATAAAAATCATCTTTATCTTTGCTCACCTCTTGTTCGTGGTCGCAAGGGTCACCACAGGCCCTTGGCTACATGGGCCGCATCAAAAGGTTACGAATTTCTCCGTTGCAATGGGGCAATGGTTTCAACTGAAGGATTTGAAGGGCTTAGTCGTTATACTGAGCATGATGTTGACTTAGTCGTGAGGCAAATTACTGTAAGCGACACTAATTTTCTTAGAAGTTCTTTAGAGGAAGCCCTTTCGGTCGGTAAGGGAAGTACATATCTTTTTTGCAGCAATTTAAGTCAGGTTGTTTGGCTTTCCACTGCTCGCGTAGACCTGAACACCGGTGAAGCATTTCCTCCACTCGAACCTAAGTTATTTTCCTGGAACTCCCCACGCGGATGGTGTCCGGTTTGTCGTGGTTATGGACGAATCGATGATCGATTAGGGAGTGAGCTTTCTGTCGTTTCCGGTTTTGGAAAACTTTACGATGGAGATGTTTGTGTCTCCTGTAACGGCGACCGAATAGCTGAACTTTCTCGATCCGTTTTCATTCCTCTTGCTGATTCTTTGCCTATAAATCTACCTGACCTACTTCGTCTTACTCCACCTAAACTTTTAAGAATCCTGAATAGGCTTCAACTAGATGAGAGAAGTAAGGCGGTCGCGGAAATGATTATACCTGAGATTCGCGAACGCCTTACATTTATGGATTCAGTAGGACTTGGTTACCTGAGCTTAGATCGAGCGGCAACAACTCTATCGGGTGGTGAAGCTCAGCGTATTAGACTTGCATCTCAACTCGGTTCAAACCTCTCCGGGGTTCTCTATGTTCTGGATGAACCTTCAATTGGGCTTCACGCCAAGGATAATAATCGTCTCCTTGACTCTTTGGAAATTCTTAAGGCCAAAGGTAATACTCTTCTTGTTGTCGAACATGATGAAGAGACAATGCGTAGAGCCGAACATATTATAGATCTAGGACCTGGGGCTGGAGAATCCGGGGGCTGGTTACTCGCAAGTGGAAAACCTGAAGAAGTTTTGAATTCAAAGAAATCTTTTACAGCAAAATTTCTCAAGGAAGGCTTATCGCAATCACTGGATCGGCCATCTCGCGAAATGCCACGAGATAAACCAAATTCTAGTTCACGCAAAATTTCACTAGACTGGTTCGGGGTTTTAGGGGCAAATATTCGAAATATTAAAAATGTAGATGTTTGGCTTCCCGTTAATCGACTTATTGCCTTATGCGGAGTTTCGGGAGCGGGCAAATCGTCTCTTGCTCGCGGTTTGATTAGGCCAGCAGTTGTTCAGGCTGTCAAAAATCGAGAACCTGTTTTAACGGGTCGAATGTTGATCGAAGAAGGAATTTTCCCTCAGGGGTCTTTTGGTAAAGTACCCTTCCGTAAGTTTCTCAATGGAAATAGATTTGCTAAGGTAATAGAAGTTGACCAAAGCCCAATTGGCAAGACCCCTCGTTCTTCACCGGCAACATACATCGGGGCTTGGGATCGTATCCGCTTGCTGTTGTCCTCCCTTCCCGAGGCAAAGGTTAGGGGTCTCGGGCCAAAAGCTTTTTCCTTTAACGTTAAGGGGGGGCGTTGCGAAACCTGTAAAGGTGCAGGAAGGATAAAACTCGAGATGAATTTTTTGCCGGATGCATATATTCTCTGTGAAGACTGTAGAGGCCTCCGATATTCGCCCGATATGTTTGATTTGCGTTGGAAGGGTAAAAACATAGCGGAAATCCTTCAGTTTTCTTTTGTTGAAGCTTTGGATTTTTTCTCTTTTGACATTAAGCTTAAGGCAATGATGAGCCTAATGGTAGAAACAGGATTGGGATACTTGTCATTGGGGCAGAGTTCACCAACCCTTTCCGGGGGTGAAGCGCAGCGCGTCAAACTTGTAAGTGAAATGTCTAAAGGAATTCTCACTCGAAAAAATCTCAATCAAAATACTCTGCATGCAGGAAACCTCTACATCTTAGAAGAGCCTAGCATCGGTTTGCATTCTTCAGATTGTGTTAAATTAATGCATTTGCTTAACCGACTTGTGGACGATGGGCATACGGTAATAGTAATAGAACACAACTTGGATTTGCTCGCTAATGCCGATTACCTAGTTGAAGTTGGTCCCAAGGGGGGAGATGATGGAGGCAAAATATTGTTTTCTGGAAAACCCGAAGAAATCGTTAAGGTTAAAGGAAGCCCGACCGCTCCATACCTTAAGCCCATTCTAAATAATTAAAATAATGAGAGTCTATTTATTCATTGGTACAATTTTTGCAGTATTATGTGGATCTGCTCAAGTAATGCCAAGAGAACGGATTGAATTGGCAGCGGCTCCTACTGTTTCGCCAGATGGTAAGCAGTTTGGGTTCGTATGGCACGGCGATGTGTGGATTGCTCCCGTAAAAGGAGGTAATGCGAGACAACTAACTTTTCATCCCGCAGAAGATCATTGGCCTTGTTGGTCTCCAAACGGAAAGCAAATTGCTTTTACCAGTAAGCGTGATGGGTACTGGAACGTTTATATAATTCCAAGCACTGGTGGGGTGCCCACTAAACTAACTGAGCACAGTGAAGGGTATACTCCACTAGAATGGTATCCTGATGGTACTGCCATTCTAACTACAGTTCGTAGGGATTATTTAGGTTTTGATTCCACTCGCTTGCTCCGTGTCGATATTAATGGATCAGCCGTTGATGAAATTCTTTTTGATGCCTATGCCCGGCATGGCACTATGTCGCCTGATTCGACTAAAACGCTTTTTACTCGCGAGGGAGGAAACATGCTCTACCGAAAGGGATATCGAGGATCTAAATCTTCACAGATATGGCTTCATGATAGCGACAAGAAAGACTTTAAGCAAATTTGTGTCGAAAATTACGGATGTAGATCTCCACTTTGGAAACCTAACGGATTAGGATTTTATTTTGTTTGTGATAAAAATGGCACTTTTAATCTTTGGGAAAAAGATTTTTCGACATCAAGCGCAAATCAACTAACATTTTTCAAAGCTGACTCAGTTATTATGCCGTCTATTTCTAGAGATGGTGGGACGATTATATTTAGAAAAGGGTTCGACTTCTACAAGTACTATCCAAATAGCAGAAAAGAACCATCAAAAGTTAATTTATGGCGAAGGCAGGACGGATTACTTTCTCCCTCAAGGCGTAGATGGTACGATGCCGCATGGAATAACGATGCTCGTCAAGGTATTGACTGGACTGATGATTTTTTAGAAGTCGCCTTTACTGCTGGTGGAGATGTATGGGTTATGGATACTGTTTTGCGTGAACCCAGACTTGTCTGTGGAGAAACAAGATCACACGAAACCGAAGTTGTGTTCGGCCCTGAAAATGAAGAGATTTGGTTCCTTCGTGACTTTGGAGATCGTACTGAGATTTGGAAGGCAGTCAGAAAAAATAAAAATAAATTTTGGTTTGAGAATGATAAATTCACACTGAGTCAATTTTCTTCACACAAAGACCGAACGAATAAAAACCGATTATCTTTAAGTCCTGATGGGAAAACTTTAGCATTTTGTCGAGATACAGGTGACATAGTTGTAACTTCTACTGACAAATATTCTCCTAGATTACTTCTGCGATCTACAGTTTTCCCTGATTATGATTGGTCTCCCGACGGTCGTTGGTTGACTGTACAGTCTAAAGACAGCGAGGACAACTTGGATGTTTGGGTTGTTGCCGTTAATGGGGAAGAAACCCCTTTCAATCTCTCTCGTCATCCGAAGTGGGACGGATCACCGAGGTGGTCTGCTGATGGTCGCCTTATATCCTTTGTCGGTAGACGAGGTCGAAATGACGAGTTTGATTTACATTATGTTTACCTTATTCCTGACGATGAGGGAAAAAGCGATCGCCTCTCTAAATTGGAGGAAGCAAAGAAAAAACTTCTTTCCTCGCGTACCATCGCTTCGATATCCATCCAAAACAAAAAGGACGAAGACCTTCCCCTACCTCCAATTGTTAAAGCGTCTACACCTAAAGTTCTGCCTCGAGTAGTAATTGACTTCGAGAATTTGCACGATCGTATCCGTCGAGTTAACTTATCCGGATCAAAGGAGAGTAATCCTTTTTGGCATGGTGATTCAAGCACGTTAGCTTTTACTAGCGACATTGGAGGTGTACGAGGAATTTACACCATCAAATTCCCCAACGAACTGACTGCTCCAAAACTACTAACGAAGACGATCGGGTTGGACCCCTACTGGGAAAGCAACGAAATTCACTGGTTAGTCGATAATCTCCCTTCAAAGACTAAAGGTTCTGTTCTTACGAAATACACTTTCAAGGCATATCAGGATACGGATCGAGAACAATACCTTCGCTTAGGTTATCGCATGATTTGGCGTAAGCTCCGAGACTTTTTCTATGATAAAGAAATGAATGGTAAAGACTGGGACGAACTGCTGAAAAAGTACGAAAACCATATTACCGCGAGCATTGATCGAGATGGTTTTGGCCGTTTGGTAAATCTGCTAATAGGAGAATTAAATGCTTCCCATTTGTTTTTTGAGCTTAACGACAAAATTTGGCCACAATGGAAACCCGACCATGGTTGGCGTAGGGAGACAGTTCATCTGGGAATGATTTTTGATAAGTCATTTGAAGGTTTGGGACTAAAGGTTAAAACTGTCTTGCATGACGGACCCGCACGTAAACCTGATTCTATGATTTATGAGGATGAAGTTATTCTTTCGATTGATGGATTAAGTTTAGATTCACCTCTTGCAAAACGACATGCCTTTAATCGACGGTTGAATGAAGTGACTGATCTTAAAGTTAAAGACCCTTTAGGTAATGTTAGGCTTGTGCATTTGGAACCGATTTCTTTTACAAAAGCGAGAGAACTGTTAAAGGAATCTTGGATCTCTAATAATCAACGTATCGTACACGAAGAGAGTAATGGCAAACTTGGTTATCTACATGTAAACCGAATGAATTGGGATGATTTATTTCAATTTGAAGAGGAATTGTTCTCTCTTGGTTACCGGAAGGAGGGATTGGTTATCGATGTCAGAAACAATACGGGAGGTTTTACTGCTGACCGAATGTTAAAAATGCTTTCCCGTCCTTTACACGCCTTTACAATACCAAGAGGCGGAAAGAGAAGTTATCCGCTAGGTTATCTTGATCACTTTTACTGGGACAAACCGATCGTGGTTCTTTGCAACCAAAACACAGCTAGTAATGGTGAAATATTCTGTCACGCGATTAAAGCTACTAAAAGAGGCAAGCTAATTGGAGTTCGTACGGCTGGAAGTGTTATCTCGGTTTACACGGACGAAAAGTTCTTGGATATTGGGAAAATGTCTATACCTTTTCGAGGGTGGTATAAATTAGATGACGGTCGAGATATGGAAGGAAATGGCGCTGTACCTGACATTGAGATTTGGCCCCAACCAGGAGAAATTCCTAATAAAATTGATCAACAACTATCAAAAGCCGTAGAGGTTTTACTTAAAGATTGTCAGGATTTAAATAATGTTAATTCAGCTGATCTTAAATCAATTACACCTAAAAACAATAAATTGAATATTGGAAACTAATTAGTATTGGTTTTATTAATTAACTAATTTACCATTTAACCCTCTTGCCCTCTTTCATTTCTTGGCTATGGAGAAACTTGAAAATACTTTCTTTTCCCAACTCGCATAATTATAGCAGGATCAGGTTTTTTAATCATTTGCTGGGCATTTGTGTGTGTCTGCTCGTTTATTTTTACTGCACCTTGCTTAATTAGTCGCCGAATTTCACCTTTAGATTCGAACAAATTTGTAGCTGCAATTATGTCAACCAAAGTACACTCTTCACAATCCGCCGAGAGTGTAGTCCAATTGAAAATCGGCATTTCATCTGGCGTTTCTCCTTTTGAGAATACTTTTTCGAACTGAGCGATTTCTTTGTCTGCAACTTCTTTGCCGTGAAATTTCGCGGTGATTTGCTTTGCGAGGTTTTTTTTCACTGCCATTGGATGCTCGGATCGCAGTTTCTCTATATCGCAATCTGGAGTTAGCAGAAGAAGGCGATAATAGTCCCACATCGCTTCATCTGGAATGGACATGACTTTTCCAAACATGTCTTTCGAACTGTCGTTGAACGCAATGTAGTTGTCATAGCTTTTTGACATCTTGCGCGAACCGTCGAGACCTATCAAAAGAGGCATGGTTAAAACAGCCTGCTCGGGTTCACCCGCGTCTTTTTGCAAAGATCGTCCCACGAGCATGTTAAAAAGTTGATCGCTGCCGCCGAGTTCAATATCCGCCTTAAGGACTACCGAGTCATATCCTTGTACAAGCGGGTACAGAAATTCCACTATTGAAATAGGTGTCTGGTCGGTATGTCTTTTAGCAAAATCATCTCTTTCTAGCATTTGAGCGACAGTCATGTTTCTCGCTAAATTCAGGCAATCTCCGAAACTCATTTCATTGAACCATTCACTGTTTCGGCGAATGGTGGTATTGGATTTGTCAAGGATTCGAAATGCTTGCTCTAAATAAGTCTTTGCATTCGTTTCTACTTCGTTGGCGGTAAGAACCGGTCGAAGAACCGACCGTCCGCTGGGGTCTCCGATTTGGGCGGTGTAATCCCCGATCAATAAAATTGCCTCGTGTCCCATTTCTTGAAATTGCCGAAGTTTTTCCAAGACTACCATGTGCCCGAGCGTTAGATCTGGTCGGGTTGGGTCTACGCCAAACTTGACCTTGAGTCTCTTGCCTCCCGAAATTCGTTTCTCGAGCTCCTCTTGGCCAATGATTACTTCTGCGTTAGTTAGTAATGTTTCAATAGCGTTCATTTCATTAGAAAACTCGTCTTTAAATGTACTTCGATACCCTCCGGTGCAAAAGAAAAACGAAAAGCGATAATCATTAGTCTCATTGCGCTTGCCTTCCATGCTCCGATTGCTACCTAGTCTTTTTGCCCTAATTTTGTCTAACAAAATATCCTCTAATATCTAACCACTATTTATCATGGCTTTAAGCGTTGGTTCAACGGCTCCGGATTTCACTCTCAAATCGAAAACTTCTGACGGTCTCTTGGATGTGGCTTTGAGCGGTAATTATGGCCACAAAAATTCGGTACTTTTGTTTTTTCCATTCGCCTTCACTGGCGTTTGCATGGAGGAGGCTTGTTCGGTGCGGGACGATTTGTCGGCTTTTAGTGAGCTTAACGCATCCGTTTATGGAATAAGTGTCGATAGCCCTTTCGCCCAAGAGGCGATGGCTAATGAAGAAGGCCTTAATTTCCCATTGTTGAGTGACTTCAACAAGGAAGTTTCGAAGGCTTACGATGTGCTTTATGAAGACTTTATCGGCTTCAAAGGCGTTTCCAAGCGTTCTGCATTTATAGTTAATACGAGTGGCGCGATCGCATATTCGTGGTCATCCGATGACCCTAAGCAACTGCCTGAATTTCAAGCTATTAAAGATTGTTTGTCACAGCTTGGCTGAAGCATTCAGCACGATGACTTTCTCTACAATCGTAACTTTCGCAAACATATGATTCAAGATGCCTTTGGAATATTGAGAACACTAAGCCTGCAGGAAGGTGTAGGTAGTTATTATTCTCTCCCGGCTTTAGAGGAACTCGGCGTGGGAGTCGTAAGTCGACTTCCTATTAGTATTCGGGTGGTGTTGGAATCCCTACTGAGAAATTGCGATGGCGAGACTGTCACCCAAGAAGATGTTCGAGCTTTGGCGAACTGGAACGCTTCGGAACCGTCCGATCGTGAAATTCCCTTTGTGGTATCGCGTATCCTTCTTCAGGATTTTACGGGAGTTCCTCTTCTTGTCGATCTTGCCGCAATGAGAGATGCCGTGGCAAAACTTGGTTCTGATCCTGCGCTGATAGAACCTCTGGTTCCCGTAGACCTAGTTGTCGATCATTCGATTCAGGTCGATAAATCGGGAACTGCCGATTCCTTTAGTCGTAATATTCAGCTGGAATTCCAACGAAATCGCGAGCGGTATGAATTTCTCAAGTGGGGACGGCAAGCCTTTGAAACTTTCACCGTAGTTCCCCCTGCCATAGGTATT
>JACNJI010000268.1 GCA_014382645.1 Verrucomicrobiota bacterium
CGTCATGGAACCGACTCGGGTCGCCGGACCCGTCATGGTGACGTTGAACTCGTCGTCTATGAGGAGCTGGATATTTCCTCCCGGCATATGGACGGTAATGCTCTCATCGCAAGTTCCCATCTTACGGGCCACGGCTCCGGCGGCGGAACTGCTACTGCCCGATGCCAAGGTATAGCCTGCCCCGCGCTCCCAGATTTCGATGCGAATGTTGTTTCGGTCCATAACCTCGAGAAACTGAACGTTTGTACGATTGGGAAAGTTGGAATGGTTTTCCAGAGTCGGACCGATTTCACAGGCGAAAGCTCGATCTACTTTGTCTACCGGCACGACGCAATGAGGGTTGCCGATTGTTGCCGCGTAGTATTGCAGGTGTTGTCCTCCTGCCTCTATCGGTTCATCGAGCACTTCGCGAGGATCACCTTCTATGTTTACCGGGATTTCGTCACTGTTAAAACTGACTTGTCCCATCTCTACGGAAATTACGGAGGCGTCCGAAGACACTTCGCAAGTTACTACACCTCCAAGGGTATGGATCGAGAAGGGCTCAACTCCCACTTTGCCTTGGTCGCGAAGATAACGCGCAAAAATTCTAAGGCCATTGCCGCTTTTTTCGGCTTCGCTTCCGTCGGGGTTGAGGATGCGGAGTCCAAAATCGGCTTCAGTTGATGAGGAGGGTCCCAAAAGAATGCCATCGGAACCCAAGCCAAAGTTGCGGTGGCAGATTCGGATTATTTCGTTTTCGGACAGGGGTCGAGTACATTCACTCGGTTCGAGTACTAGGTAATCGTTCCCCAAGGCATGGTATTTCTCAAAATGCATGGCATAAGGTTTAAGATTCCCGACTTCTCTTCAATACCCATTCAATGATTGCTTGATCGTCGTCACCTGCGTCTCTTACGACGGCCAGAAACTCACTGGGGTGCAGGTCGTTGGTCTGAAGGAAATTTCGGTCTCCTCCACAGCAGTACATTGTGTCGGCGGGTAATTCTCCGCGAAGTTTTGCTCTGGCCTTTGGAATAATACGCGGCAACCAGCGGATCCCCTCAATCTCTTCACTTTTTGCCGGCAGGGTCGCGGAATCCATTCGGTGACTCGACGCATGGCCTTCCTGTTCTCGTAGAAAGTAATCTCGCCTGGCATCATGAATGAGAAGAAACGTGGCGAGGTCAGGTGCCCCTTCGCAAACCCAATCCTCGGCAAAGTCGAAGACGTCCATTACGTTCATTCCTATCGAGGCCAGAAAGTTGAGCTCCTCTTCCGAAAGAAACCCTTCGGGGGAACGTCGGCCTTGCTTGTATCTCTCTACGGCGTCTTTCCAAATCTTCTCCAACTTTGAATGGTAGTCGTAGCTCATGTCTTAGGGTTCTGTGGGAAATATAGATGATGGTCGGTGTTGAATGGAATCAAGGTTAGTAGGTGCGATCATATAGAGATTTCAATAGGAAACCAACTCAAACGGAACTTTTCAATCCGAGGCAGGTCGCGAAAGTAATTATTTCCCTGCCAGCTTGAAATCGATTTGTTTTTCAGCGTGATCCACTTGGTATACGAGAACCTTTATCTGTTGGCCGAGTTTAAGGCGTTTGCGAGGGTCTCGCCCAACAATAGATGTTCCATTCGTCGCGATGCGGTAATTTTGGTCTCTGGGTAAGGTGCGCAGAGGAACGAAACCTCGGGCCAAGGTGTCGGGCAATTCAATGAAAAACCCTTTTTTTATGATGTCTGTGATAACTGCATCGTGCGGTGTCGGTTTATTCTCTTTCAGTTCTCGCTCATAGAAGGCGACGAGTTTTGTCTTCACGGATTCACGTTCGGCATCCACGCTGTTGCGTTCCGTTACGGAAATATGTTTGGCGATGCCTTCCAAGCGCTTTGCATCCGGTCTCTTCCTTTGCTCGGATGAGAGGATTCCTTCCACTATCCGATGGACGACGAGGTCGGCATAGCGTCGGATAGGTGAGGTGAAATGAAGGTAATCTTGCTTGGCCAAGCCATAGTGGCCATCCGGGGTCGCTCGATAACAGGCTTGCTTCAGGCTGCGTAAAAACTTGATTCTTAGAACTTGAGCCAAGGGGTGTTTGTTAATGGAAGCCAAGAGCTTGGTCACCTCTTTTCGATTTGTGAGATCTCCGCAAGATAGGTCATAGAGAGATACGAAAGCCCTCAGTTCTTCCAGGTTTTCAGGATCTGGGTCTGGATGAACGCGATGAAGCCCCGGTAATTTTCGTTTTCGCAATTCCTTTGCCACTGTCTCATTGGCAAGGAGCATGAATTCCTCGATTAGGCTATGGCTATCATCGTTTTCAATTTGGAGAATTCGTTCGGGAACCCCTCTGGCATCAACCAAAATTTTCACTTCGGGGCTAGCCAAATCCAACGAACCTGCTCTCAATCGTGAAACTCGCAGCTTGGAGGCAATGGACCACAGCGTGTTAATTGTACCTCGGATTTGCCCGAGAACTCCCTCGGGAATTTCGGAAAGCGGTAGACCGGGGTTCCCCGAGTATCGGCTTTGGGGTGGTTTTGCCGAACGAATAGCCGCCAAGTCTTTTTCCGTCATGAACAGTTTTGCCTGCTCATAAGTGAGACGCTTGTCGCTTCGGATTACGCTCTCCGCCAGCTTGCTCTCTCGAAAATTCCCATCTTTGCCGAATCTAAAAAGAACCGATTTCACCAGCCTGTCTTCATCCTCGACCAGACTGCAGATTCCGTTCGAGAGTTTTTGCGGCAGCATCGGTACCACCTCTCCGACCAGGTAAGTGGAGTTGCCCCTTCTGCGGGCTTCATGATCCAAGGCTGTGTCTGGTCTTACGTAGGCGGAGACGTCAGCTATGTGGACACCGACTTCT
>JACNJI010000027.1 GCA_014382645.1 Verrucomicrobiota bacterium
TATGGGAACCGCTACTTTTGGATCTCATGTCCTTACCAGTAGCGGTGGATACGACATATATTTGTTGCGAATCGAACCCGACGGTCAAGTCACTTGGGCCTTGAGCTTTGGTGGAAGTTCCGAGGATTACGGCAAGGCTGTTCACGCTGCCCCGAACGGCTCGGTTTATCTCGCCGGCCATTTTTCCGATTTTGCGACATTCGGAAATTCTTTTTTGAATTCGAATGGCGGAGAGGATGGTTTCGTGGCCAAGATCAATGGATCGAACGGGACTCTCGAATGGGTCAAAAACATGGGAGGACAAAATAGTGACAGAGCTCTTGATTTATCCGAAGACGGAAAAAACGGTGTTGCCGTCGCCGGACGCTTTGAAAGCGTGGCCACTTTTGGCGGGCACTCGGTTACCAGTTTAGGTTTCGGTGATGCCTTTCTCGCCCATTATGATGCTTCGGGTTCATGCCTTTTCGCCGTTCGAGCAGGAGGGGTTGGTGAAGATGAAGGTCGAGCCGTTGTTCGCTCTTCGACAGGATCGTATCTCTTTGGCGGCAATTTCCGAAACTCTTCTACCTTTGGAGGTCATGCAATAGTTTCTCGTGGCGGTAGTGATGCCTTTCTTGCATGGATTACTCCTTATGGGTCCTTTACTTCGGTAACCTCTCTGGGCGGTGTCTGGTCGGATGAAGTTACTGACCTAGCCCTTGACGTTTCCGGTAAACCAATAGTCGCCGGTTCCTTTCGTGGGTCCGTGGTCTTTGGGTCGAATACCTTTTCTTCTCGTGGAGATAGCGATGTATTCATTGCCAAACTGAGTGATACCAATAGTTCTGTTATGTGGGTCAAAACAGGAGGTGGCGTGGGTGCGGATGCTGCTCGAGCCGTTGCCGTCGATAGCTTGTTCGATAGGATTTGTCTGGCCGGATACGTCTCGCCGGACGCCACTTTTGACAACCGTGCTGCAAGTCCTGATACTACCAGACGTTCCCTCCTTATTGCGGACCTTGGGTATCCATCTGTTGACGACACTAGATTTCGTTCCTATCCCCTTAGGTTCGCCACCGGGGGCGCTTTGTATCGCTATGATTTTGAAAGTGGTCCTTGGGGGACTGGCGTACCTGCTGTCTCTGCCATTCAATTGCCACCATGGTTATCTCTACAAGACCACGGGGAAGGCAATGGCAGTATTTCGGGTGTCGTTCCTTCCGACGCTAATGGTACTTACTCCATTACACTCGTTGCATCCGATGAATCCGCCCGAACGGTCTCACAAACCTTTTCACTTGTAGTGGGCACAAGTAATGGAAGTCCCGTTATAATCGCCTCGCCTTCCACTAGAGCGGTACCTCTTGAAGAATATAGTTTTGACCTAAATGTTTTTGATCCCGAGGGCGACGTTGTTCTTATTTACGCCACCAATCTTCCCGGCTGGCTTAAATTAGAGCGTCACGGCAATGGCACCGCAACTGTAAGCGGCGTCCCCACGAATGCAACAGGTGTCGTTGAACCAATTGAAATTATCGTTACTGACGGTAAGCACGAAACTCGTCTTTCCTTTTCCATTGAAATAGCCTCATCCTGGTGGGGGATATCTGAAAGTCTGGGTGCAGGTCAGTGGCGTAGAAACTGGTTCGGCACTTTCAGCCTTTCGGTGTCGTCTTGGGTTTATCACGAACATTTGGGCTGGGTTTTTGCCCAGGGCACCCAACCTGATTCGGTCTGGTTCTGGATTGAAGGACGGGGATGGTTCTGGACGAGCGCCCAGCATTGGAACTCCGATACAGGTGATGGTCACGTCTATAGATCCGACGAAGCAGCGTGGTTATATCTTCGCTCTTACGATTCTCCTAGGAACGCTAAACTCTATGGATACTCTACCGAAGAGTGGATGCCTCTTCTACTTGAGGAGAACTAACGGGGTCTCATGGAAACTGGACTTTCTTGTCGAGGAGTAATTAAAACCAGTATCACGACCTCGCCCGCCATCGTCAAAATTGTTGCGTCAGTTTCTCCTCAATTGCTCAATACTTGTACGACAAGTACCAAAATGGTGGCGACTAGAAGTATGATTGATAGCGTGACGCGATCTTTGTGGGTAGTCCTAAAAGGAGCCATTTTTAATCATACATGGCTAAGGCGGGTTCTGCTTTCCCGTCAATTTTGAACCGAGATAGAATTCTTCGATACACCTCTTCTTTCCCCAAACCGTTTGCTTTTCTTAGGTCGGAAACGGAGTCGGCATGATCTATGAATGCATCTGGCCATCCGATGCGAGTCACAGGTATGTGCAGATCCTTGGTCTCCAATAGTTCCAGTACCGCCGATCCGAATCCACCTGAAAGGACATGGTCTTCCAGGGTGACGAGGCATTCGGAAGTCTGGGCGTGTTTGATCAACAGCTTTTCGTCCAATGGTTTCGCGAATCGGGCATTCACTACGCAGGCTTCCAATCCTTCTTCATCCGAGAGGCGTGCGGCAATATCCAAAGCTTCCTTGACGAAAGGTCCGAGCGCCCAGATGGCAAAGTCTTTTCCTTCACGAAGCACTTCCGCTTTGCCCACGGGAATGGGGGCGGGGATTTCTTTTAACGAGACACCTTCACCGGCGCCTCTCGGGTAACGTACAAAGGAAGGTCCGTCCAGAGCAAGGCCCGTAGCTATCATGTCTTGCAACTCGTCTTCATCCTTTGGCTGCATGACAACTGCGTTAGGTACGCAGCGAAGGTAGGCGATGTCGAAAAGACCATGGTGAGTTGGCCCATCATTGGGAGACAGCCCGGCTCTATCCATACAGAAGAGGACGGGGAGTTTTTGGAGACAGACGTCGTGAGTAATTGGATCGTATGCGCGTT
>JACNJI010000026.1 GCA_014382645.1 Verrucomicrobiota bacterium
ACCGCTGCTGAACCCCCGCCGACGCACGCGTCCAGTACGACAGTCCCTCGGCCGGTACGGGTATCGGTGGAACCTTTGGAATACGCAGGGCCGATGGCAACCCCGGCGTTCCCGTAGGATTGATGCCCTGCGCTGCCGGAGGTTCCCCCATCTCCGCTTGGGAACCGGGCGGTTACCATGGCCAGACCAAGAGCCATCCTTGGGACGATGCCATCAAAAGAGCCAAACTGGCCATGCGGGACGGGGTGCTTAAAGGGATTCTCTGGCACCAAGGGGAGTCCGACTCCCAAAAAGGTCTCGCCGAAATCTACGAAAAGAAACTCCATGAACTGGTCAATCGCTTCCGCGAGGAGTTGAATGCACCCGAAGTACCCTTCCTCGCAGGCCAAATGGGTCAATTTGCCGAACGCCCATGGAGTGATGCCAAGAAAATGGTGGATGCTGCCCATCGCACTCTCCCTAAACAGGTAAAGCGCACCGCCTTCGTTTCCTCGGACGACCTCGGTCACCAGGGCGACAAGATTCACTTCTCCGCCGCCGCCTTTCGAGCACTCGGCGAACGATACGCAAAGGCATACCTTGAGCATTTCGCCTCCCCCACCCCGACGAGCGTTCCTGCCAAACGTCCGAACATTCTCTTCGCCATTGCCGACGACTGGGGATTCGGGCATGCGGGCGCCTATGGTTGCAACTGGGTCAGGACTCCTTCCTTTGATCGCGTAGCCCGCGACGGCATCCTCTTCAAACGGGCCTACACACCGAACGCCAAATGTGCTCCTTCCCGCGCGGTCATTCTTACTGGGCGCTATTCTTGGCAACTGGAGCAAGCCGCCAATCACATGAACGTATTCCCCGCCAAATTCGGAGGATTCATGGAAACCCTTGAGGCAAACGATTACTTCACAGGCTATACGGGCAAAGGATGGGGTCCCGGCATAGCCAACAATGCGGCAGGCAAACGCCGATTGATAACGGGACGATCTTTCGCCAAAAGAAAAGCAAAGCCGCCCGCCCGCGGCATTTCCAACAACGACTACTCCGCCAATTTCTCCGACTTTCTCGCCGAGGCACCTGAAGACAAGCCATGGTGCTTCTGGTACGGCACCACCGAACCCCATCGAGGTTACGAATACGGCAATGGCGTAAAGAGTGGCAAGAAGCTCAGCGACGTGGACCGAGTCCCCGCCTTCTGGCCCGACAACGAAACGATCCGCAACGACATGCTCGACTACTCCATGGAGGTCGAACATTACGACATGCACCTTGGGCGCATACTGGCCGCCCTCAAGGAAAGCGGGCAACTCGACGACACCCTCGTCTTCGCGACCTCCGACCACGGCATGCCCTTCCCTCGATGCAAGGGTCAGGCTTACGACTCATCCAACCACATCCCCATGGCCGCCATGTGGTCACAAGGAATTAACGGCAAGGGCAGAATCGTGGAGGATTACGTAAGCTTCGCAGACCTAGCCCCGACCTTTCTGACAGGCGCCGGGATCAAGAATCCCCCCCCCATCATGCAACCCATGACCGGGCGCAGCCTGACCGACGTCTTCGACTCACCCAAATCGGGACAAGTCATTGCCGACCGCGATCACGTTCTGATTGGGAAGGAACGTCACGACGTCGGACGCCCCGCTAACGGTGGCTACCCCATTCGAGGCATCGTAAAGGGAGACAAACTCTACATCCGCAATTACGAGACAGGCCGTTGGCCAGCCGGCAACCCCGAGACGGGTTACTTAAATTGCGACGGAAGCCCGACTAAGACCGTCCTGCTCGACCAACGACGAGAAGGTAATCCCAAGTTCTGGCAAATGAACTTCGGCAAACGCCCGACCGATGAGCTATACGACCTGAAAGGGGATCCCGATTGCGTCAAAAACTTGGCTGAGGACCAAGCCCACCTCGAACTGCGGTACAAGCTATCCAACCAAATGGAGAAGGAGCTCACGGAGCAGGGCGACCCGCGCCAATCGGGCAACGGCAAAATCTTCGACACTTACCCTTTCGTCGGCAACTGGAACAATTTCTTCGAAAAATTCACTTCCGGGAAGAAAACGCCCGGCACCGGATGGGTGAAAGCCTCGGACTACGAACAAGCTCCATTAGATTAAAGTCGTCCGGCAATAGATTTCCGTTTGCCATTCATCGAACGATAAGACGTTAAGAAACATTTGCCCGAAATCTCCGAAGAGAAAACATATGACTCGTAAACTAAGTATCGTGCTGGCGTTTGCCGCATCCTTTTTCCAAGCATCGGCACAAGTCGACAAAAACGCGACCGCTCCTCGCACCCTGCCCGAATTGGCGGTCGAGGCGAAACCGATCAAGGAATTGAACTGGGGAGGTTCCGCTCCTATCGATGGCTCTCAAGTTGAGAATCGAGGCATCGGATCCATCAGCGACTTGTCCGGAATCGCTCCCAACTTCTACGTCAACGCCAACGGCATGCAGTCCTATGGTGACGTCATCACCATGCGAGGGATCGGCAACACACAGCTATTCGGCGATCCCGCAGTAATTCTCTACATTGACGGAGTCCCCGCAGGCAGCACTGCTACGTATTCTTCCGCCTTGTTCGACCTCGAAAGCGTGGAAGTGCTCCCCGGTTTCCAAGGACATCGCTTTGGCAAGAACGCTCCCGGTGGCGTCATCAACGTAAAGACGAGACGCCCCGGAGATACCCACCGATCCAAACTGTTCGCATCCTACGGTAGCTTCAACACACAGAACTATCGAATCCTCGCCGACGGTCCAATGAGCAATTCGTCTTCGTACTACTTCGGGCTCTCGCTCGAGATCCTTTGTCTCAACAATAGACTGCAAACTTGAAATGGTATT
>JACNJI010000378.1 GCA_014382645.1 Verrucomicrobiota bacterium
CCGCCAACCCCCTGTTGGGGTCTCCCGTCCCCCAGCACCCCGTGTCAGTGCGAGGAGGGGCACCGCCCCGGCGCGGCAATCCAGCGGAAGCATGGGCAGCGCTTGCTACGATCCATCTGGATTGCCGCGCCCCAAGGGCTCGCAATGACAAAAGGGAGAGGCGAGCATTGTCGAAAAGCGGCGACTGAAATCCAACAAGCCTGAGTTTGACTTTTTGGAGTTGTCGGAACATCCTTTGGGTATGGTTTTTAAAGCGATTGTACGACCCGCTGAAGAAGGAGGCTTTTGGGGTGAGGTGCCTGCCTTGCCCGGCTGCGTTAGCCAAGGCGAGACTCAGGAAGAATTGCTGGAAAACCTCAAGGAATCCGCCATAGGTTGGCTCGAGGCATCTCAGGACGAAGACGAACTTTGACCTAGTTTCTTGTAAGGTATTCTACCTTCCCTCTCACCCTATATGCACTCTGTCATTGCGAGTAGGGGCATAGCCCCGACGCGGCAATCCAGCGGAAGCATAGGCAGCGCTTACAACGACCCGGACTGGATTGCCGCGTCGGCCTCTGCGAGAGCCTTCTCGCAATGACAACACGGGGGGCGAATGGGCATGGAGTCCCGCGACTGAAGGTTTTGCAAGGGCAGAACAATTCGGTTGTTTCCAAAGATATCCGCCGAAGCTTTACCTTGTGTGACTTTTGTAATTACATGAGATTTATAATCCCCTCATCTTTATTCCTATCCCCTTTTAGATCAAACCCACAACTCCTTCAGTTATGAAACCGCGTTCCATTCGATTACTTCCGCTCCTTGCGGTTTGGGCTGCCGGATTGATGGGGATGGGTTCGGCCTCGGCCAATCAAGGCAACACTTGGGACATGAACGTCACGCAGGTTGATATAGGATGGGAGTTTGTTATGTTTCTGAAGTCGGATGGATCATTATGGCGAATGGGTTCCAATAGTTCTAAAATTCCGGAATTAATCGATACTGGTGTTACTCAGCTTGCTGCTGGTGCAAATCACGGAATGTATGTTAAATCCGATGGTTCACTTTGGACATTTGGGAGTAACAATCGCGGACAGCTCGGTAACGGTACCACCACCTACGGTAGCGTTCCCGTTGAGATTGTTTCTTCTGGAGTAACGCAAGTCTCGGCAGGAGCTGATCACAGCTTGTACATCAATGATGATGGCAGTTTGTGGGCGATGGGTCAAAATTATTTCGGACAACTAGGTGTAGGAACAAGTACAACTCATATGGAGGCAGGAAGTACTGTTCCGGTAAAGGTCGTTGAAAACGGTGTGTTGAAAATTTCAGCAGGGTGGGGGTTTAATTTAATGCTCAAGAATGATGGTTCCTTGTGGGCATGGGGAACCAACTCTAAGGGCCAGTTTGGGAATGGAACATCAGTTAGCTCATCTCCTTGGATTGGTAGTGAAATTCCAGAGAAAGTTTTGGATTCCGGAGTAGTTGAAATTGCAGCAGGCGGTAAGCACAGCCTCTTCTTAAAGGCGGACAATTCCCTTTGGACCATGGGATTCAACTATGACGGTCAATTGGGTATCGGTTCAAACACTTCTATTACTTCACCTGTGCACGTGGTTTCTTCTAGTGTGACAAGAATTGCTGCGGGGGAAAGTCACAGTCTCTTTTTGAAAACCGATGGTTCGCTCTGGACGATGGGGAAAAACAAAGATGGACAAATAGGTGACGGCACTACCACCGACCAAACTACGCCGGTATCCATCGTACCAGCTGACCTTAGAATGATTGGTAGTGGCATGATCGCCGGCACCGATCGCAATCCTTATACGCGTTCGGCACAACTACGATTCCCCGAAACGAAGGCCAGCATGATCGTCGGGCGCTGTGTTTGGGGTAAGACAGAAAAAGATTCTGATACGCTGACCATTCACCGCGTTTTCGACGCTCCCGGCTTCGAGCCCATGTTCTTGGAGAAGCCCGTGTGCACAATGGAAGAGATCATTGCGCAGCAAACCCTCAACGCGATCGGCCTCTATATCTATTCCGACAAAGTGCTCGATGAAATCCGCATTGGCCCCACGCTCAACAGTGTGATGGTCCGCACCAAGCCTCTGCGCTGAACTTGCACTTAGTTCCCAACTCCAATCAAAAATCCTATGAAGCTACTCATCACAAATTCACTTCGCCGCTTGTCTGCCATGGCAGCTCTCACTGCATTGCTTGCGTCAGCCGCACAAGCCGAACCGCCGGTGAAGGTCTACATCATGGCCGGCCAGTCTAACATGCAGGGCAAGGGCGGCATCGAAGGTGATGGCGCTAACTCATTGCGCTCGCTGGTCAATGGTGAGGCCAAGAAGGAGTTCCAGTTTCTCGTTCAAGACAATGGCGAGTGGGTCGAGCACAAGGACGTATGGGCGCACTACGACCTGGCTCCCTTCCAAGGGATGCGGCATGGCCCGCTCAAGCCGGGCTTCGGATCTTCCGCCGGCCAGATCGGACCCGAACTCGGCTTCGGTCATGTGATCGCGGACTCCAACGAGGGCAAAGTCCTCCTGATCAAAGCCGCTTGGGGCGGCAAGAGCATCGGGCACAACTTTCTGCCACCCACTGGCGGCAAGTATCCCAAGCCCAAGGATCCGAATGATCCCGGCTATTTCTACCACCGTACCCTCGACGTGGTCAGCGAGGTTGCCGAAAACATCGAGACGCTTTTTCCCGATTACAAGGGGCAGGGAGTGGAGATCGCCGGCTTCGGTTGGCACCAAGGCTGGAACGATCAATACGGTGGTCTGGATGCGAAGTACGAAGCCAACATGGCAGCCTTCATCAAGGACATCCGCAGTGCCGAGCACGGCCTCG
>JACNJI010000453.1 GCA_014382645.1 Verrucomicrobiota bacterium
CAGCGTTCACCGCCATCGAGGCTCCGTCGAAGACAAGCTCGTCGTTGCCACCCACCAAGTTGACGTAGGCCACGGGACAGGCGCAATTGCTCGCCACCTTGGCCAACACCTCTCGGCGAACGGCCTGCTTGCCTTGGTGCCACGGACTCGCGGAAAGATTCAGGAGGAAATCGGGAGAATCCTCTCGCACCTCCTTCAATGGGTCGGCGGCATAAAGTTCACCCGACTCGTTCCAGACATCCTCGCAAATCGTAACAGCTATTCGTTTCCCCTTGTGCTCCAAAATCAGGGAATCCTCTCCCGGCTCGAAGTAGCGGGCCTCGTCGAACACGTCGTAGGTCGGCAGCAAGCGCTTGCGAGCTATGTTGGCCACCTTGCCCGCCACGCACCATGCGGCCGAATTGTAGAAAGGTCGTCCGGCCGCCTTGCCCGATTTCTCCACGTACCCGATCACCGCCGGCGTGGAACCCGTCTGTTCAGCGAATGCGAGGAGGCGTTCCGCAAGATCGCTCACGAAACGCGTTTTCAGCAGCAGATCGCGCGGCGGATAACCGCAAAGAAACAACTCGGGATACGCCACCAGGTCCACGCCCTGTCCCACCAGTTGCTCGTAGGCGTCTATGGCTAGAGCCAGATTGCCGTCGAGGTCGCCGACCGTCGCGTTCAATTGGGCGACGCCAATCCTCATCTCGTTGCAATTCTTTCAAAATAGTTCATATAGGCGTTGATTATACAGAACATGAGTAACAAAAAAGCGAACCCAAAGGAATACGCATCCTTCATCTTGGCATCCGGATCACCCCGTAGACGCGAGTTGCTGGTGGACTTGGTGGAAACTTTCGACGTGATAACCACAGAGGCCGAGGAACTTGTTTTCCACGACGACGGCCCTGCCGCTCTCGTCATGGAGAACGCCCGTCGCAAGGCCCGGCCCGTAGCCGATTTTCGCACTGGAGCGTGGGTGCTCGGAGCCGACACAATAGTGTCGATCGGCGAGAAGATGCTGGGCAAGCCCACAGACATCGCCGAGGCCTCCGAAATGCTTCGCCTCCTCTCCGGAAGAACCCATTGCGTACGCACTGGATTGTGCCTTACCCACAAAGACTCCAGCTACGAGGAAGTCCGCGTGGAAACGAGCAAAGTCTCATTCCGAAGCTTGACCGATGCCACCATCAACGCCTACTTCACCGAGGTCGACCCACTAGACAAGGCCGGGGCCTACGCCATCCAGACCCGTTCCGACCTCATCATCCAACGTTTTTCCGGTTCCCATTCCAACGTCATCGGTCTCCCGCTCGAAATGCTCGGCGACTGGCTTCGGGAAGTCAAAGTCCTTTGATCAATCCTGATGACCGCGTGCTTCAGTTCACTTTTACTCACTAGCAAGTAAAGCTTGGGCGAATCCGAACACTGATAACCCGGAAAGAATCCGAACAAAGAAAAAGCCGAACCCTAGGGTCCGGCTTTCTCGGTAAAGTTGTTTGTTTAATGGACGCTACTTGCCACCCTTGACCTTTATGGAGACGCTTCCTTTTACCGTTGCAGGTGGCTTGAGGTCGGCATCTTTGGGGCCAGCATCCTTGGGGGCAGTACCTTTCCATTCGCAGACATAGCCCTTGACCTTGCCGGAGAAATCGGTGGCGTCCTTCCACTTGCCGTTTACGCCGTTAAGAACGAGAAAGTTGTAGCCGGTGGTAGCACTGGGCTGTTTTGCATCCCAGTTCTTGTAGACGAATTTCTCCGCATTGTCCCAAGTCCATTTGCCTTCCTCAAACTCGTCGGTTCCTCCGAGCCAGATGAGATTGTCCTTGGCTTGTCGTCTTATGAATTCGTTTTCCTGGTCTGTGCTTACTGCTACGAGAGCTCCACCAATGTCTTCGCAGGCAAACTTGGCTTCCCACCAAGTACTGTTGGTATCGAGGAAGGCCTTGTAGTGGTTGCCCCGAAAAGGCACGGAGTCCTTGGGGGGTTCGACGTTGACGGCATGGACGGAAGCCGCAATGGAGAGCAGAACGGATCCGATGAGTACAGGTAACTTACTATTCATATAATAATACCAATTACTTGCTGATCAATGGTCGCGCAATGCATTTTTTCGCAAAAAAGAGAAGTTTCCCTGATACCCGCCCTGGGGTTACGGTTGACTTCGCTTGCGATAAATAGGATGAATTGAACTTTCGGAAGGGCGAGATTCATCCGTGTTTTTTCACAGATGTAAACCCAGTCTTACTCCTGTGAGGATAAGGTCAATAAAAGGTCAGAAAATCTCGCAGAACTCCACTTTCGGCTATTCGATATACGGATTCTTCGTTGCCCATATTGCCCTTGCAGAAGTGGTGAGAAAAAGAGAGGGCGGTCCTACTGGAACTAGGTATTTTCTAAAGGATTAAGACCAGTCTGGTGATTGACGCCGAATCGTTCTCCAATAAATTCCAGGCTGTCCCGAAAATGTAAATCGGGTTCACGATGATCAACCCGAACGGAGGGAGTTCGCCATTCTCGATTCCAAAATCGCAATCATCGAGTCTAGATCGAGATTAGGCTGTCTGGCCAAGTTCCACAGGAATAAGATGTCAGGCACTCGATCCAAGCCCTACGCAAAAGCCGTATGTATCAAACGAGCCTGAGAAACGTCCTGTCTAAGTTCTAGATCGATTATCAAGACATTACTCTTTCAAGTGCTCCGGCCAAGAAAAGGAATGCCGGCACTAATACAAAGTGCCATTTGAAACTGGATGACTGATTTACCTTTTTTGGCCGCCGCGCCGATTATCAGAATATCGTTAACGGAAAGAAAGCCTTCCACCAGTTCGGGTCTTTTATGGATGTCGTACCCTGCGGGAAGTCTCCTTCGCTTACTATCGGCGGAGACTCACCGATCACACCCGATGAAATGCTGACCTGTGCGGGAACCGCCTCCCGCTTTTGGGCCTGAGAAGGCATATCTTTCGGGTAGTGATCGGGGTTGGCTAAATAAGCGAAGAAATGGGCTGAGTCGTCGGGGGATTTATTCATCAATGAAAAATAGTACTTTCTGGTTTTCCCGTTGTCTTCACTTTTGCCCAAAGGGAATCTGATTCGCTGTGAAGCCTTTAAGGACATCGAGTCGGCTTCCGACCCTGACAACAGGTAACTGAGAAGTTCTGCAGCTTGTCCTTGTGTGTTGTCCGGACATCGAAGAATCCATGAAGAGACTTGTTCGCAGACCAGACTATCATTCTTAAGCGGAAGTAAGGTGGAAAGGTATTCTAGTATGCCTGCCTGTAGATCGGATTATCCTTCTGCTCGATGGTCTTCCCGATCTTTACCCGGCGGTTGCCTGGCTTCAGCAACTCGCACAAGCACTTTAAAGGCAATTTTCGGTTATTACTGCGTGAGCCTTTCGCTCGGTGACTTTGATACGCACGAAGCAAATTTCCCGAGAATCCGTTACCTCGGGCCATTGCTGGATCACGCGCTGGACACGCTCGTCACTGATTTGGAAGAGCGCGGAATGCTCGACGATGTGATGATTATCGTGTGGGGAGAATTTGGACGCTCGCCTAAAATCAGCAACAATGGCGGACGCGAGCACTGGCCGCAAGTTTCGATGGGCATCATGGCCGGCGGCGGTCTCAACACTGGCCAAGTCATCGGCAGCACTGATCGCTACGCCGGAGAAGTGGCCTCCCAGCCGGTTCATTATCAGGACGTCTTCGCCACGCTGTATCGTCATCTCGGAATCGACGGGCAGGCCACGACTCTGATGGACACGATCGGACGGCCGCATAATCTTTTGGATGTGGGCCGACCGATCGAAGAATTAATCTGACCGGACTTGATTGGATCGTCGGCCGCAGGGAGGCGACGGCACAAAAGTCAATGATATCGGCATTTTTATTAAACCTGATGGGCTATTTAATTGAGCAGAGTATTCTAGTCGTTTCTGCCCGAGTGGTTCCAGTATACTTGAGAAGTAATATTGCAGGGCGTCCAAACAAGTTATCCTCTTGGGTCTGTTGAGCGAATGGAGTCGTGGCGCCGGGCAAAAAGCCAAACTGGGGACCCTGGCGCTATCGTTGCCATCACCATCGTGAGCGGCCTCAATCACCTTCACTCGGACTACGGGCAACTCGCCTACGCCAACGCCCTCAGCGCGGCCAAAGAGTCGGGCACGATTACCGAGGGTATCAAAAGCTTTGCCGACTTCGAGAAAGCCGTGAAGGCCAAGAAGATCAATTACAAACTAATGGCGAAGATTCGGGATAAGGCTGAAGCTGCTACGTTGCCCCTCGGACAGGAGCAAAGGAGCTTGAGTCAAAAACTCTCGAATCAGGGCGGGTAGGGCGGGAACCTACTTTTCCTTCATCAGCGCGTTGTAGCGCTTGGTCCACTGGTGATGAGCGTTGAACCTTAGGTCGGCATCAGCCGCTCTTTTGATCACCCGATCTATGTCTCTCAGTTTCTTGTCCTTCAACGTGGCCTCGTACCTGAGGTTTGACTCCAAGTAATCGAGGATGAATTTGTCGAGATGCTCTTCAAGGAAATCGAGAATGAATTTTTTATTCCGGATGTGTATCAATAAAGAACTGTAAGTACCTTGGCCGGGGGCAAAAACACTTCCCGTTCCTCTGTCATTAGGGATTCCGAAATGGGCCGCGAGTTTCTCGAATCGAACAGAAATGGAAACCGCTTCACCGATATTGTTTACTACTACGTAAAGATAACTCCCCGTAGGCGAGTCATCACCTGTCGGAACTACCTTGAAGCCTCGGGTCAGCAACTTCAGCTTAACCGTCCTTTCAATGTCCTCTCTGGTCAGACCGATTTTTTTGGCTTCTTCTCCGGGGTCTTCCACAACCACATCCATCTCCCGAAAGGTAAATCCGACCTCCAAGCCCGGATAGGCTTTCCCAAAAGCCTGCGAACCCACCCCGATGGCGGCGATTGCGATAAGAGTTTGAATTACCTTCATAGCCGCCATCCTAGTCGCCGCCGCATTGGCGAGTCAAGGGCGGGTGGGGCAGCTTCAATTTGACTCGTCGGAGCCGCCATCGTCGGATGGCGGCATGACAGCCCAATACTTTTTCGCATCAGCATCTGTAACCAGACCGTCGTAGTGAGCATTGAAAACCTTGGGAGCCAAGGCATCTCTCTCTTGTTCGTTGGAAATGTGGCTGACCCTTTCGATCATGTCGGACTTCATGTTAACTCCGACTCTACAATCCTCGGCAAATTCCTGAGCGTCGAGTCGATTATAGAATCGTTGACGTATGCGCTTACCGTTTGGTAGGGTGACATCAACATTACTAGCTTACCTTTTCCTTATCCCTTAATCTTACGAACTTTTATGTTTCTCTTGGAGCAGTTTCTTACATCAGTCATGGAACTTTCCTCATCTGTTAATTTCAAAAGCGTTGACGCCCCTTTTCGTCAAAGCTTCCAAAATCCGTCAAGGGCGAAGACGAAAACATCGCTAAACACTAGATAGAATCTAGAGGTCGGGCCGTAGCGCAGTCTGGTAGCGCACTACGCTGGGGGTGTAGGGGTCGAGAGTTCGAATCTCTCCGGCCCGACCATTTTTTTTTCACTTATTGGGGTAAATCAGACTCCACCTTGTTCCCATTTGAATAGGCGTGGTTCGTATTCCGCAACTACTTCTAGATTTCCTCGCTTGCGAGCACCTTCAATGAGAATACGGAATTTCCTGATCAGGGTTTCCTTGGTAAGGAGCTGGTCTTCCGGCGATAGGTTTTTTTCGGACAGGATTTGCTCCAGAGCTCGAGTTCGGTAGCGATCCATACCCCAAGTAGTGGTAGAAAGCTGGTCCTCGTGACCGCCGTACTTTCGGACGAGAGCTTCGTCAAGAAAGTGAACGGGTTCGCGGGCGGTTATCCGGAGCCAGAGATCGTAGTCCTCGCAAACGGGAAAAGTTTCGTCGAAACCGCCGACCTCATCGAACAGGTCTCGACGAATAAGAACGGAGGAAGGGCAAATGGAACAGAGGGGCAGGCACCGGCGGTAGATATAACCACCCGACTTGGCGTATTCCTTGGGCTGATTGACTCGCCTGCCATTTCGGATCCAAATCTCGTCGGTGTGGCTGAGCCGGAGCTCAGGCTCCTTGGCTAGATGAGAAAGTTGCCGCTCAAGTTTTTCGGGTAACCATGCATCATCTGAGTCGAGAAACGCGATCCATGCTCCCGAAGCCAAGGCGACCCCTGAATTCCGGGCGGAGCTGACACCTGCGTTTTCTTGGCGATGGAACCGGACGGCGGGATAATCCCGGAGGATCATTTCGTCGGTGCCGTCGGTCGAACCATCGTCCACCACGATCAGCTCCCAATCATAAAAGGTCTGGTTAATTACTGAATCCAAGGAGCGAGGGAGAGTGTCAATGCGATCGTAGGTAGGAATAACGACCGAGACCTTGGGTGTTAGTAATTCCTTTCGCTCTTTCAACATACCAATCTTGAATAAAGATATAAGCGAGAGCTCAGCTTATCGACGGAAGGTGAACATCATAGCTCACTTCGACTTCAAAGTTCCGCCAATTTGCTTTTTGCCATTTTGCAGAGAGTATTTATCAACAGCTCCATGAGCAAGGCGATAGGATGGATCGGAACGGGTGTAATGGGAGCTTCGATGGCGGGACATCTGCTGGATGCAGGTTATGATCTTCGAGTACACAATCGGACCAAGGACAAGGCTCTCTCTTTGATACAGCAAGGAGCGATGTGGTGCGAATCTGCCGCAGATGCTGCGGAAGGTGCCGACGTCGTATTTTCCATCGTGGGCTTCCCCAAAGACGTCGCAGAAACCTTTCTCGGCGAGAGAGGGATCTTGGCCACGGCAAAGAGAGATGCGGTGGTCGTAGACATGACGACTTCGGAACCGAGCTTGGCGGAACGGATATACGAGACGGCCAAAGAGAAGGGCATTATGGCTCTGGACGCACCTGTAAGCGGAGGAGACCTCGGTGCCCGCAACGGGACGCTCTCCATTATGGTGGGAGGAGAAGAAGAAGCCTTCAGGCAAACTAAGCCACTGCTTGAGGTGATGGGCGAAAACATTTCTTGGTTCGGGCCTGCAGGCTCAGGTCAGCGAGTGAAGATGAGTAACCAAATCCTCATTGCCACGACCATGATCGGCACAGTGGAGTCCATTCTATATGCGGTGCGTTCGGGTTTGGAACCGAATGCCGTCATTGATTTAATCGGGAGCGGAGCCGCAGGCTGCTGGTCAATCAACAATTTGGGTCGGCGGATCGTAAAAGCTGATTACGATCCCGGTTTTTTCATCAAGCATTTCGTTAAGGACATGACTATCGCTCTGCAGGATGCCGAACGTCTGGGCCTGAAACTTCCCGGACTGGCTTTGGCAAAAAAGTTTTACGACCAGGCAGTCGAGTCAGGTCAGGAAAACGAAGGCACTCAGGCATTGTACAAAGTGTTCGAGAGTATGAGCTCGGCCAAAAATTGAAGGAGCATTTGTGCAAAAGAACGTTTCCAACGCAAACAAAAGCCTGTAAAAGGATTCGTTTATACATTTGTGAGAATCTTAATTACCGGAGGCGCAGGCTTCCTCGGCAGTCACCTTTGCGAGCGTTTGCTCGACCAAGACCACGACGTACTATGCTTGGACAACTTCTTCACCGGGCGCAGGCGCAACGTGGAACACTTGCTGGAGAAGAGGAGGTTTGAGCTCATCAGGCACGACGTGGTGGATCCGTTTAAGGCGGAGGTCGACAGAATCTTCAACCTCGCTTGCCCGGCTTCGCCCGTCCATTACCAGTACAATCCCATCAAGACGACAAAGACTTCGGTCATGGGAGCCATCAATTGCTTGGGTCTAGCCAAACGAGTGCAGGCTCGTATCCTTCAAGCTTCTACCTCTGAAGTGTACGGAGACCCGGACATACACCCACAACCCGAGTCCTACCGAGGGAACGTCAATCCGATTGGTCCCAGAGCCTGCTACGACGAGGGGAAGCGATGTGCGGAAACTCTCTTTTTCGACTACCATCGTGAAAACGGAGTGGATATTCGCGTCATTCGGATTTTCAACACCTATGGCCCCCGCATGTGTCCCGATGATGGGCGAGTGGTTTCGAACTTTATCGTGCAGGCCCTCAAGGGAGAAGCCATCACCCTGTACGGCGATGGCTCCCAGACCCGCTCCTTTTGCTACGTCGACGACTTGGTGGAAGGCATGATCAGGGTGATGGAGCAAGAAGAGTCCGTGGGGCCAATCAACTTGGGAAACCCGTCGGAATTCACTATTAGGCAACTAGCCGAAAAAGTTCTGGAGAAGACTGGTTCCGCCTCGCGACTTATAGAGAAACCACTCCCCGAAGACGATCCCACCCAGCGCCGACCCGACATATCCCTGGTCCACTCGCTTACGGAATGGACCCCACAAATCGAACTGGACGAAGGTCTCGACAAGACCATCGCCTACTTCAAGAAAACCTTGTCTCTTTGACATAAAGGTTGCCGTCGCAACCTCTGTCGGACCGAAACAGAATAAATGAATCCACTCGCTCCTTTCAAAACAATCTTAAGCAGCCTCAAGGGACGTAGTTACCGCAAGTATATCAAGCGGTGTGTTCCAATCGTTAAGGAGATCAACTCCTTGGAGGTGCAGTACCAAAATCTTTCCGGCGACGAACTTCGCGCCAAGACCCCGGAGTTCATGGAACGATTTAAAAAGGGAGAAACTCTGGAGCAACTTCTCCCAGAGGCGTTTGCCGTAGTGAAGAATTGCGCTCGTCGCTTGTGCGGAAGTTCGATCATGGTTTGCGACCAACCGTTGGACTGGGAAATGATCCACTACGACGTACAGCTGATTGGCGGAATGGCTCTTCACGATCGCCATATCGCGGAAATGGCAACGGGTGAGGGGAAGACTCTCGTGTCCACCTGCCCACTTTACCTGAATGCCCTGTCGGGTCGGAATTGCCAACTCGTGACGGTGAACGATTATCTGGCTCGTAGAGATTCCCTCTGGATGGGAGCCCTGTTCGAGTGGTTGGGTCTAACCGTGGGTTGCATCCAGAACGGCATGGAACCTTCCATGCGTCACAACATGTATTCTCGTCACATCACCTACGGTACTGCCTCCGAGTTCGGTTTCGACTACTTGCGGGACAACGGAATGGCCACTTGCCAGGAGGATCAAGTGCAGACCGATTATTACTTCTGCATCATTGATGAGGCCGATTCCATTCTTGTGGATGAGGCGCGAACTCCCTTGATCATTTCCGGGCCCATGCGTGAAGATCACCCACTGCCCTTCATGGAAATGAAGCCGTTGGTGGTGAAACTATTCGATACCCAAATCAGTGATTGCAACAATCTGGTATCCGAAGCAAAGCGAGCCTTGGAAGACGAAAACCTAGCTGAGGAAGAAGCAGACGAGCAGATAGCCAAACTCTACAAAGTAAAAAAAGGTATGCCTTCCAACAAGCATTTCCTTCGCATGATGGAGGTCGCCCACATTCGTAAGAAGTTCGAGAAGTTCGACCTTGAGATGAATTCGGATTACAACAAGGAGCGAGCTCATGGACTGAAAGAAGAGCTTTTCTACGTAATCGATGAGAAAAATCAGCAGTCCGACCTCACGGAAAAAGGGCGCAACCTAATCAACCCAACGGATCCCGATGGATTCGTGATACCCGATTTGGCTACCCTCTATGTCGAAATCGACCGCGACTCCGATGCCGACGACGACGAAAAACGCCGGCGAAAAGAAGAGATTGAGGGTGACTTTCAGTTCAAGAGTGAACGAATCCACACACTCTCTCAACTTCTGAAAGCCTACGGTCTCTACGAGAAGAACAAGGAGTACGTGGTTCAAGGGGGAAAGGTAATGATCGTCGACGAGAATACGGGACGGCTCATGCCCGGCAGAAGGTGGAGTAACGGTCTCCACCAAGCCGTAGAGGCAAAGGAAGGCGTGATGATCGAGAAGGAGACCAAGACCTACGCCACCATTACCATACAGAATTACTTTAGGATGTATGAAAAGCTCGCCGGGATGACGGGGACCGCAGAAACCGAGGCCGGAGAATTTCACGATATTTATCGCCTTGGAGTCATGGTCATCCCAACCCACAGACCCTGCGTTAGGGACGACTTGAACGACCTCATGTTCAAGGGGCGCCGGCAAAAATACAACCAAGTCATCGAGGACATCAAGGAAGCCCACGAAAAAGAACAACCTATATTGGTGGGAACGGCTTCGGTCGAATCCTCCGAAGTACTCAGCCGCATGCTCAAGCGGGCCAACGTCAGGCACACCGTGCTCAACGCAAAGTTTCACGAAAGGGAAGCCGAAATTGTTGCCGAGGCAGGGCAAAGAGGGTCGGTCACAATCGCCACCAACATGGCCGGACGCGGCACCGACATCAAGCTGGGAAATGGAATAAAAGAACTGGGCGGACTCCTCGTCCTAGGCACCGAAAGACATGAATCTCGTCGTACCGATAGGCAGTTACGCGGAAGATGCGCCCGTCAGGGAGATCCCGGAATGTCTCGTTTTTACGTATCACTGGAAGATGACCTCATGCGCCTATTTGCCAATCAGGGCGCCTTGTCGAAAATGCTAGAAAAAAGCTTTGGAGACGACGAAATGCTCGAGCACGGCACTCTCGACTGGTCCATCCAGAACGCCCAGAAGAAAGTGGAGCAGCAAAACTACTCTATTCGCAAACGTCTATTACAGTACGACGACGTGCTCAACCGTCAGCGGGAAATCGTATATTCCATCCGAAACGACGTAATTAAGGAGGAAGAACCAAGCAAGATCCTGTTTGAGCTCGTGGAAGAGGAAATCGATACCAGGCTCGATGCCGTTTCCCCTAACGAGTTCAAGGCGAGTAGCCAAGACGAGGCTCCCGAACTGGAATCATTTCTCGCCACTTGGGTAAACGTCACATTCCCTCTCTCAGTTAAACTGGATGACATTCTCGGCAAGGAGCACGAGGAGATAAAGGATCTCATCCTCGAAAAAATCAACGCTGCCTACGATGCCAAGCGGGCTCTGGAAAACCCCGATTCCGTGGTCGGACTTGAACGGTACGTTGTCGTAAACGCCACCGACGTTCACTGGCAGGATCACCTCACCGAAATGGAAGAGCTTCGCCGGAGCGTTGGTCTCCGAGGTTACGGGCAAAAGGATCCGCTCAGCGAGTACAAGAACGAAGCATTTCGCGCATTCGATGAAATGATGGGCGCGATGCGTTCCGACGTCTGTTCGGGCATTTTTCGTTCTTCGACGAATGTCGCTGCCTTTGAAAACATGCTCGCCACCCTCAGTAGCGTGGCCAAGACCACCGGTCCAGCAAGCACCGGCGAGGGAAGTTTTTCGGGCAGCGCTTCAACTGGCGCGGCAAAAGGAGCACTAGGTGGAGATGCGCCCGAATTGCCTTCCGAATCGGAAATGCTTCGCGTACCCGTGCCGGTCGTACGCGACGCCCCAAAAGTAGGTCGCAACGACCCATGCCCATGCGGTAGCGGAAAGAAATACAAGAAGTGCTGCGGAGTTGGCGTGAGCGTCTAGGGGCGATCGGCAGAAACTAAAAGAAGACGGAGACGTCGTCTTCGGGAGGGAGGATTTACATGCCCCCGCTCAGTCCCATCAGCGTGCGATCGACGTCTACGCTAAGCCGATTGTGCTTGGTAAGGGAATCCGTAGCAGCTCTAAGCAGAATCTGGCTCTTGGCCACTTCCACCATTTCCGCAGCCATGTCGGCATCCACGATGCGACCGCCAGCCAACTCCAAATTCTGAATATTTGTCTCCAACCGAGACTCGCTGAAGGCCAGACTGTTCGTGGTGGCACCGTTGACGGCTCTGACATCGGTCAATGTCTGAATGAAGTTATTAAAGTCGGCGTGAGAAAAATCCCACAAATCCTTTCCGGTGTCGTCCAGTCCCTGTTGCACTCCGGAAACCGTTCCGCCTGTCGCGTTAACCGTGTATGTACCTGCAGCTGTAGCGGCAACACCCGCAAGGTTTACGTCAATTGTACCGTTGGCATTTATGCTTGCTGTGGCTCCCGCGAGAGTGGCGGAAACTGGATCCGTCACTGTGACTACAGGAGCGGGTTCAGCCTGAGAATAACCCGATCCGATCCCATTCAACGCCGTGGGTATGGAAGCTATGGTACCGTTAGAAGTGGCGATTGTGTATGTTCCTGTCGGCGAGGCTGCGGTTAGGCTTACGCCGGTGAGGTCAACATTGAGCGTCCCATCGACGTTAATGCCGGTGACGGAAGCAGTGCCGGTGACGTTGGTACTACCGGGGTCGGTCACGATTATCGTCGGCACGGGTTCCGCAGGATTATATCCTGATCCTACATTCGAAAGGCTAGTCTGTGCTAGGCTTGGAGATCCCGTGGCGGGTGCTATCAGTATGTCGTTGGCAGAAGTGGTACTATTCGTAAAGGTAATCTGGAGCGAGCCGCCTACTTGCCCGATGCCTGATGCGGTCAAACCTCCTGCGGGCGTGAGGCCCGTACCGACGTCAGTGAGGGTAACGGCCACGATTTCACCATTTCCATAACTACCCGAATCTGCCGCTATGGTTTCGTTTGAAAGTTGAAACATTGTTCCCGGATTTGCTTGCACTTGGTATGTACCCGGAGGGGTGCCCGCAGGCACGGCGCTCAACGTAAGGTTGAGAGTGCCATCGTTGTTGTTGGTTGCCGTGGCGGACATTCCTGCGACTCCGGTCACATTTGCCGTAACCGCTTCGCCCGTCGCGTAACCAGTGCCTACGCCTGTGAGTGAGCCCGGTGTTGTCGGAGCGGCCGTCAAGTTCCCCGGAGCGACGTTGACGGTGATTGGATTGGCAGAAGTGGGTGTGCCAGAAAAAGCGATTAAGACGGAACCGTCCAGTTGGCCTGTACCTGTCGCGGTGATGGGTGTCGCGGTGGCATCGACCGGAGCGAGGCCCGTGCCGGTGTCAGTAAGCGTAACGCCCACGACTTCCCCGTTTACGTAGCTTCCGGTCGCGGCGGCAGGATTTTCGTTCGTCAGGTGACGCAAGGTACCGGCGTTGGCTGTAACGGTGTAAGCCCCCGGAGCCGTGCCGGGAGTGACTGCGCCGGAAAGAGCAACATTGACTGTACCGTCATTTTGGTTTGTCGCAGCGACTGTCAGTCCGGGCACGGTGGTAACGGCTCCTACGTTCAGCGCCTCTCCTTGCCCTACAGTGGCGTAGCCAGTACCAACGCCTGTGAGAGAGCCGGGAGTTGTCGCCGCGGCTGTCAAGTTCCCCGGATCGACTTTGGCAGTAATTGGAGTAGCCGAAGTGGGAGTACCCGAAAAAACGATTAAGACGGAACCGTCCGGTTGGCCTGTACCTGTCGCGGTGATGGGTGTCGCGGTGGCATCGACCGGAGCGAGGCCCGTGCCGGTGTCAGTAAGCGTAACGCCCACGACTTCCCCGTTTACGTAGCTTCCGGTCGCGGCGGCCGGATTTTCGTCTGGCAGGTAATGAATGGTACCGGCATCGGCCGTTACGTTGTAGGCGTTGGCTGCCGTGCTTGAACCACTCGAGGGTATGCCATTGAGTGCGCTTATCGTTAAAGTACCGTCGTTGTTGTTGGTAGCCGTTGCCGTCATAGGGCCACCGCCGCCCTGTGTGGGAATATTGGTGGTCACCAAAACCACTTCACCCGGGGCGTAATTGGTACCAACGTTTGCAAAAGGACCGCCCGGCGTAGCTGTCATGGCGCCCTCGAAAGTCAGGGTAAGGGTTCCGGTAGCGCTGGGAGTTCCTGCAAGAACTACGTCCAGCTGACCATTGGCGTCCGCGACTGCAGAGGTAGTGCTTATACCCGTCACAGTGAAGCCGCCTGAGTCCGTTACGCTTAACAGTTGTGGTGTTTCCGTATTGGGGTAAGCGCCGATCGTGCCTTGGTTGTTGAAAGTCGTTGCCTGGAGATAACGAGAACCCCCCGAATCCGTCACTTCGTAGTTGCCCGTGCCGGCCAGCACCACGTTGGCCAGGCTTACCGTGTGGGGACCTACCCCGTCGTTGGTCCTGTCTGCGCCTTGGCGCGTGTGTGCGTCTTCGAC
>JACNJI010000025.1 GCA_014382645.1 Verrucomicrobiota bacterium
ATGATCGGGCCCTAAGTGAGGATCAGATAAAGAGACGCTTTGCCGATCGCGGCTTGACGACCCCGAAGGGGGATCGCCTGCTGGCCTGCTGGCCGTTCACCGAAGAACGAGGCGTAAAGGTTGCCGACGTAAGTGAATTTGGGCGGGATGCGCGGATTATCAACCGAGGAACCTGGATGATCGGGGGACCGAGTTTTAACGCCAATGCGTCCAAGCGAAACGACCCGGGACATGATCCGGTTAAGGGAGAGAAACGTGGTCACGGGCTTCGTCTTGCTGCCGACAAAATCTACAATATACCCCGTTGGACAGGCTTGGTCACCCAGCACGATTATCCTGAGCGATGTGGTGTGGGTTTGTTCCTGAGTGAGGATAGAATCATTTTTGGCACAGGAGGGGGAGGTCCCTACGATGCGTCCGCCTTCCAGCAAACCAAGCCCGGATTAATCAAGACTCAACGTTGGCACCATTTGGTTGGCAGCTGGGACGGGAAGAAAAAGCGCATCTACATCGATGGCAAATTGGCGGGCGAGGCTGCCTTTGCCGATACCGTGCGCCCCGGCAAAACCGCTCTGCGCATCGGGGCCTATGGGCAAGAAGGAGAGGCAGTGAACTTCTATAACGGCGATATCGCGATGTGCGCCATCTATGATCGGGCCCTAAGTGAGGATCAAGTAAAGAAACGCTTTTCCGATCGCGGCTTGAACGTTCCCAATGATGACCGTTTGCTGGCCTGCTGGCCGTTCACCGAGGAACGGGGTAAGCAAGTTGCTGATGCGAGCGATTTCGGGCGGGATGGCCGGATCATCAACCGTGGGACCTGGATGATCGGGGGGCCGAGCTTTGATGGCTCCGCCATCAACCGTCAGGACTCGGAATACGACCCGGTCAAGGATGAGAAACGAGGTCATGGGCTCCGCTTGGCTACCGATGAAATATACAATGCCCGCTGGAAGGTGAGCCACCGGTTCCGTGTTCCTGCCGATGCCAAGTCAGGAGTCTACGCGGGGCGGTTCGATTTTAAGTTGAAGGGCAAGTCGATGAGATATCACACCTCGTTCATCGTGAGGCGTCCAGAGTACAAGCCGAAGGCTCCGCTTTTGGTGCTCGTTTCCTCCAATACCTGGCTGGCTTACAACTCGGTTCCGTTTCCCGTCAATCACGGCAAGGGCTTGGTCAATATGGGTACGGGTGGATTGGCCAACAGCCACCCCGGAGCTCCCAAGTACAGTTTCTACAGTGACCACCGCAATGGGCAACCGACCTACAAGGTCGGACTGAAAGTGCCTTGGCCTGCGGGCGGTCCCAACAAGACCTATATCGGCGGCGGATACAGTCATCTGCTCCGCGGCGAGCGCTTCTTGCATCTTTGGCTGGACAAGCATAGGTACGAGTACGATGTGATAACCGATCGGGATCTGGATCGTAATCCGGAAATATTGAAAGGATACAAGGCGGTTTTGGTGAACGGGCATAGCGAGTATTGGTCGGCACGGGCCTACGACGGACTGGACGATTACCTCAACGCTGGCGGAGCGGCCGTGGTCATGTCAGGTAACACCATGTTTTGGAGAGTAAGCTTCGATGAGACCGGCGAGGTCATGGAGTGCCGCAAATTCGGGGGAGGAATCGGCGGAAGAAGATTGGCCAAGGTGGGCGAGCTCTATCACAGCCATGACTTCAAGCGAGGCAGCCTGATGCGCTTTTGCGGATACCCGGCCTGGAAACTGGTCGGTTTGGAATGCATCGGGTGGGGCGGAGGGAATTTCGCGAACTATCAAGTCGACGTTCCGGATCATTTCTTGTTTGCCCAGCCTCACAAGACCGGACTGAAAAAGGGAGATCCCTTCGGGTTCACCAAAGGCAAAACGGGCGCGGTCGGACACGAATACGATGTGCGTCTGTCGACTTTGTTACGGGCGACCAAGCACCCTGCGCTTAAGGGGCTGGTCGAACCGGAGGGGATCGTCACAATCGCTAGTAGTCAGAGTAATCGCAACATCCTTGATTTCAATGCCGTAGCTCACAGCAAGAGGGTGGGGGACGAGCAGACGATTGCGGAGATCATTTATTGGGAGCGACCTCAGGGGGGGCGCGTTTTTCACACGGGCTCCATCGCTACCGCATGGGCCATGTATTACGACGAACCCCTGAGCAACCTGGTCCGTAACGTCCTTCATCACTTCAAGGTGAAGCCGAAGAAATAACCCTGACTTCTCCTCGAGTTTTTCTCGGCTCGAGCGTTCGGTATTGCGCGGCCTACTTGCTCAAGAAGATCTTGCTTTGCACGACCAAGTGAACCAGATCGCGCAGACGGTTTCCGTCCTTTTTCAATTTGGACGTGATTTGGTCGATTTCACCGCGGTCGCCGGCTTCGAGCAGGCGACCGGTTGCATAGGTCAGCATCTTTTCAGTCAGGCAGTGGGCGACTTGTGATTCGCGCTCCAGCAGCATGGTTTTGAACTCGACGAGGTCCTTGACTTCGCGACCGTTCGCCAGCACCGCTAAGGTATCGATCGGAGGTGCATGCTTGGCTTTCTTGTCCACCTTCGGGTAGTTGTCACGCCAACGCCCGATTGGGTCGAAGCTCTCTAGTGCGTATCCCATGGGGTCGATCTTCTGGTGACAACTCCTGCACGCTTCCTGGTTGCGGTGGGCCGCGAGTTGCTCTTTGAGGGTTTTCATTCCGCGCAGGTCGGGCGAAAGCGGTTCCACGTCGGGTGGTGGTTGAGGCGGTGGGGTGCCGAGAATGTTTTCGAGGACGTATACGCCGCGGACGATCGGTGAGGTGTCCACCCCATTCGCCGTTACGGTCATGAC
>JACNJI010000276.1 GCA_014382645.1 Verrucomicrobiota bacterium
ACCTAATCGTGAATGGGACAACAAAGCAGATCCTCATAGGCATACTTCAATTCATCCCGGGTCAACCGCCGGACAGTTCCGCGTTTCTTCGTCGAACCATGAAGTTTCACTTTTTTGAACTCCGCATCCATCCATCGAGTCATCAAGTCGCGTTCGGTTCCCGTGGGTTGTGGTTTCTTCTCAGGGGGCATTTCACCCGTATTGAAAGCTTCCCGAACATCTTCCCATTGATCAAAGCTTGTCCCCCCCACCACGTCCGGATCGATGGTATCCAAACGCATATCTCCTTTTTGCTTGTCTGGGCCATGGCAGTCCACGCAGTACTTCTGGAGTAACGGTTTCACGCTTTGGCGAAAGCCTGCCAAATCCGATTTGATATCCTCTCTTCCTTGCACGGATCCAACTAGAACCAGCTACAAAACCAATCCAGCGACAGGCGTTGCAAAAGAAGGAAACCATCCATTCCATTCGTGAATATTCATACGAGTTCGAAACAGAGGTCATTCTATCCACGATCGAACTTTTCTTTCAATTCCGATTTAACGAATTTCGACAGTTTGGATTAAGGGACGCGAGTGATTGCTCGTCTAAAAAACAAATCTGGGCGAAGGCTAAGAAAGATTTTGCCTATTTCATGACCCCTAGGGCAATATGATCGCTTTTGTAGTCCTTACGAAGTCATCATTCCCTCACCTATTCCTCTTCCTTATCTCCGGGGCACTAAGCGCTCTTGCCAGGCCCAACCTCATCCTCTTCAAGGTTGGCTCGGAATGAGATACCGTCGAGGCAAAATCCTCGCCACCAATAACAAAAAAGGAAACAAAGAAAAAATCACTGCCGAAAGAACAAGATCTCTCTGCAAATGAGAAACATATACCTCCCGAACCTGAACTTATAAAAGCTTTGCTTTCCTCCGCTTAGGCAGATCTTGGCGAAGAAGGGCTGGCCTTTCTTACGGCCCGACCATTCTCCGGGATCGAAAACGGCAGGATCCCATTCGAAATTATAATCGGACTTGCCCGGGCTTTTGAATATTCAATTCGCCACGCCCGCTCCGGTGGTGGTGGGCGCCGATGCTCGTTTGCTACATTCCCGTTATTAGGGCCGAGCGTGCGGTCGAGCAGGCCGGAGCGGTGACCGACGCGTTGGTAAAACGCACTCCGTTTTTGCAGAAATCGTCAAGAACCGGAGTTTTCACCAGCGGTTCGCCATTGAAACCATAGTGCTTCGACTGATCCTCGAGCACGATCCACAAGACATTGGGCAATGGTCGGGCGACAAGTGAAGACGCGGACGCTAGGAGAAGAATGAGAATGAATTTCGTTGTCAGGGATGGACGTATTAAAAAAGTGACAGAATCTAAAAGTTTCGGAATCGCACGGGGATTTGTCCCTCGTACCTAGTTTCGGCTGGGAAAACCGTCAGGTCTTGCTGAATACCTTTTTATAAATCAGGTAGGCCAGCATGGCGCCGATCACCTGAGCGCCGCAAAAAGCCATCACGTCATCGGGACTGATGCCGGCAAAGGTGTTGGAAAAGGCCCGACCGATCGTGCCCGCAGGGTTGGCAAAGGAAGTGGAGGAGGTAAACCAATACGCCGCGCCGATATAGGCGGCCACTCCGCCCGCAACCTTTTCTTTGGTCGACAAAAGGATCACCAGCAGGAGCCCGAAAGTCGCGAAGACCTCACTGACGAAAATATTCGTGCCCGATCTGGGTTTTTCCGAAAAGTTCACAGGGTCGATGCCAAACATATAGTTGGCGAGCATCACGCCGCAAATGGCTCCCGCAATCTGCAAAGCGACGAACCCCGTGCAAGTCTTGACGGAGATTTCTCCCTTCATGCAAAAGACAAAGGAAACGGCAGGATTGAAATGAGTGCTGAATGGCTGAAGCGAACTGATCAGAAAATAGAGAGCGAACACCGTGGCCAGGGTATTGGTAAGCAAGGTCACCTGAACGTTTTCCGAGTTGAGGGTCTCACCCATTATTCCCGAACCGACGACGGCGCAAAATAAAATCGCAGTCCCTAAAAACTCTGAAACATATTTAGCCATAGCATTCTTTATAACAATTCAGGGCTCATTGTGGAATCAACTTTTCAACTGCCTTCTTTCAGAACCCCAGGAAGGGTCTCGACGAAAGCCTTGATTTCATCTCTGACCTTGCGGTAGCAATTCATCTGATCTTCTTCCGACGCCCCGGCATCCGCCAATCCCCGGGCCATTTTTGGCGGATCCTCGAATCCGACGTGAACCACCCGGCAATCGGCCGGAAAAACCGGGCAGGTCTCATGAGCATGCCCGCAAACGGTTACCACGACGTCCAATTTTTGATCGGCGAAATCTTTTATGTTTTCGGACCTTTGAGAAGTAATGTCCACGCCGACCTCGGCCATGGCCTTCACCGCATGCGGATTCAACCCGTGCGTCTCAATCCCCGCCGAGTAGGCTTCCATGACATCTCCCTTGAGGTGACGGGTCCAGCCCTCGGCCATCTGACTACGACAGGAATTTCCGGTACAAAGAAAAAGCAATCTAATTCTCCGACTCATTACATTCTCATAAATGCTTATCAACTAACTGACGCTTTGAGACGTTGTTTCCTGCGAAGCTCTATTAGCGAACACGCCGTCACCTTTTCAAGACCTTGCAAGTCTTTCTGCAATTCCAGGCTAGTTGTAACTTCCTTTTTCAGCCATCGAACCAAAGTCTGCAAACTTCGATGGTCGCTGTTCATACTGTAAAAGACCCACCGTCCGTTTTTGCGACTCTTTATGAATCCCACCCTCATGAGAATATTCAAATGCTTGGATGCAGTAGCTCCGCTTACACCGAGCCATTCATGTATCTGACAAGCACAAAGCTCTTTTCGAGAAAGCAAGGAGGCAAGAATCCGAATGCGATTTCCATCACCTAGTGCTTTAAAAGTATTTTCAAGCTCTACCACACTTGATTTCTATTTAGTTAGTTAGCTAAATGTCAAAATAAAAGTTCGTTGAAACGAAGTAAAATTGAATTGTCCTGATTCGTTGCAAAAAAGTTACATAGAGATGGGGGAAACGGTGCATCGAGTGACTATCCTAGAATCGTGAACCTACCTAGGGGCACAATTAACAAAACTGAAATTAAATGAATATAAACCTCAAATCATATGAAAAAAATTAGTTATACAATATGTACCGCATTAGCTTTAGGCTTCGCATCGACAAGTCACGCTGATGTTTTACCTAAGAGCAAAAAAGTCACCGAATTAAAATATTCGGGAAGAATTCAGGCACAATGGGATGGAATAGGTTCCGATGATTCTTCTTCAAAAGAAGACAGAAACCATTTTTATTTTAGAAGACTCTTTCTTGGTGGACATGCTAAGCTAGGGGATAATTGGGGAGGTGATATTGTAATGGATTTTGGTGCATCTCCAAATTCAGATAGCACTGTTTTTATTGAGGGTGCATCAGCTTGGTATCAATTTGATGATTCATTTCGTTTGGACATTGGTCAGCTCAAGGTACCATTTGGCATGGAAGAAACCACTTCTTCTTCAAAATTGAAAGTAATTGAAAGATCTGCTGTAAATCGTCAATTTGCTGAGACTCTTAAGTTCAATGCTCGTCACACTGGTCTTTTCGCTAAAGGAAGTTTAGATGGTGGATTCTCCTATAATCTTGCAGTTGTAAATTCTGGTCAAAATCATAACTCCAAAGATAGCGGACTTAAAGACGGGCTTTATGGATATAATAATAACGAGCTCTCATACTATGGCCGTCTTGCATACTCTAATTATGAAAGCGACTTAAGGCATTCATTTGGAATTGCTGCAGGTCTCATGGAAACAGATGAGACAGAAGCAAATGACTTAACTGCTTACAACTTATATGGCAGTATTGGTTCTGGTCCGATTAACCTTGATGTTGAATATATGAAAGGTACAGCTGACATTACAGCTGGAGATGAGGAGCATGAAGGTTATTCAGCTCAAATTTCTTACGCATTATCTAATGCGCCTGTTGGTTCATGGGAATTTTTGTATCGATATTCAACAGTTGAAGGTACACCAACTGGAACCGGTCGAGTGAGTGCTAAGGAAATTGTTCGTAGAGCTAATATTGTTAATTCAACTGTGGACGAGCTTAATCAACATTATTTTGGCGTTAATTACCTTTTCGACGGTCATGATGCAAAATTAATGGTCGGTTATGAAATGAACGAGTTGAATGAGGGTGCTACTTCTGCAGATGCAGGTGGATTTCGTGCAAGGGTGCAGATTCTTTTCTAAGAATAAATTTCTATCGTAAACTAAAAATTATAAATCTATCAAAATGAAAAATTTAAAGAAACTTACAGTTGGAATAGTTGCTATTAGCATAGCATTGTCATCATTTGCCCAAGACAAGCTCGTGATCAAAGGTTCCGATACCCTTGGTGCGAAAATGATTCCAAAAATTTCCGAGGCTTATGAAAACAAGAACCCCGGCTCCAAGTTTGAAATTGCGGCGGAAGGGTCATCCACCGGCATCGCCGCAATTATTGACGGCACCGCTCACATCGGAATGTCCAGTAGGGAGTTGAAAGGAAAAGAGAAGGCCTCTGCCGGAGCTAACGGGGTACGCTTGGTGAAGACCGTGATTGCAAACGACGCGGTTGCGATAATAGCCAATGAAAATAACCCCATAACCGATCTCTCGCTCAAGGACGTCGAACGAATCTTCGCCGGTGACATTACGAACTGGAGTGCCGTAGGAGGGAACAGTGGAAAAATATCGGCCTACACACGAAACACTTCGTCAGGAACCTATGCATTTTTCCAAAAGTTCGCCATGGCCGGAAGGGACTACGGATCATCCACGCAAAAGATGGCTGGAAACGAGCAAATTGCGACCGAAGTTTCCAAGAACCCAAATGGCATAGGATACGTTGGTTTAGCTTATGTTGGAGCAGAGGGGATCAAGATTGTCTCCATCGACAAGGTGATGCCTTCCGCTAAAACCGCTAATAACGGCACCTACAAATTGGCTCGTGGTCTAAATTGTTTTACCAATGGAAAACCTTCAGGAATGGCAAAAAAGTTTCTCGATTTTTCTCTTACCCCGGAAGGACAAAAAATCGTAGGCAGCACTGGATTCGTACCTGTGAACTAGAGAGGTTTTCTTTAAATCCAATAAAAAAGGCCGCCTTTCAGGTGGCCTTTTTTAGTTTGCGCCCCGGACCCGACAAAGAAAAAAAGCTGCAGTCGAAACGCCTGCAGCCCGTTCATAAGACCAATTATAAACTAACGCTTCGATGAAACGCTTTCTTGATTCTTACAAGGTTTTTTTTATTTCTCCCACTTTTCAGGTAGAAAACTTGCAACAATCATACTGAAAGAATCGTTTCAGAAACAGGAGAAGACGGAAGCAACCAAGGCGTACTAAGAGAAAAGGAAAGTAACGTAAATTTTCGTTATTCGGCGCAGAATTGTTACGTTCATCGTGTAATGTAAGGTCACAAGGCATAGCGCGATCCACTTCAATGAACGATAACGATTATATTACTTTCAATTCATCAGGGCACTCGATTCTCATCATTGATGACGAGCCCGATCTCTGTGAGTTGATTGAATTCCAACTCCAAAAGGAGGGATTCCGAACAAGTACGTTATCCAACCCCCTTGAAGCGATAGGTCACGCACGTGACTTCGATCCCGACTTGATCATACTGGACGTTATGATGCCCGAGCTCGATGGCTTACGACTTTGCAGCATGCTGAAGGTCGACTCACAGCTCAAAAAAGTCCCGATTCTATTCCTTACTGCCCGTAGTGATGCAGATGAGCGGGTCAAGGGGTTCGAACGGGGCGCCGACGACTACCTGACCAAGCCTTTCGACAACCGCGAATTGGTTGCCCGGTCCAAAGTGATCCTGTCCCGAACTTTGGAAAAGAAAAGCATTATGGCCGGAAGACTCAAGGCTGACGGAATTGTTCTTGATCCCGAAACCCACGAGGTCTTCATAGAGGACGAGCGGGTAGAACTCACGCATACCGAGTTTCGATTGCTGCACTTGATGATGGAGCGAGTGGGTCGGGTCCAAAGTCGCGAAAACTTGCTCGTTAACGTTTGGAACTATGATACGGACATTGAAACCCGAACCGTAGACAACCACGTCGGCAGATTGCGCGGCAAAATGGGTAGCAAGGGAGAAATGATCAAGACGGTTCGGGGTGTAGGCTACAAGTTGTCAATCGACTGAGCTTGGCAACGCAATGCCAACCATGCTCCTGACAGCGACTTTCCTATTAGGCATTCTTGCCTGTTACCTTTGTCTGCAATATCGGCACTCAAAGCAAATCCTGTTGGAAATCATTGACTCCATAAAAAGTGGGAGTTCTTTGATTATTGAGAGACCGCCTTTGCTTAACAAAGCCTTTCCCATCACCCTTTGCCAGAGGGCTCTAGATCAGAATGCCAAAAGAATTTCCCAACTTGAAGAAGAACGCACTCATCGCAGCCACAACTTCAATGAAATTCTCGGCGGGATGCTCGACGGAGCATTGATCCTCGATCAAGATCATGTCGTAACCTTCGCCAACGTCACTGCGAATGAAAATTTTGCCCGAGGTCATTCAATGATTGGGAGACGCCTTGAAGCATTCGTCGAATCAATCGACGTATTGGAGACCTTAGACCGTTTGAAAAGCGGGGAAAGGTCTGAGACAACGGAATTTGCATTTCAGGTGAATGGCTCATCGAAGGTTTTCGAAGTTACCACGGGCATGCTTTCGGCAATCCGCCCCGATGACAACGACGTCTTTCTTTTGCTTTTCCGCGACGTTACGGAAATCAAACGGGCCGAGCTCATGCGCAAGGATTTCGTTGCCAACGCATCCCACGAGCTTCGCACTCCGACTACCATGATCAGGGGATTTGCAGAAACCTTGGTGGATGACTCCTCGCTTCCTGAAGCCCAGCAAATGTCTTTTCTGATGAAAATTGTTAGAAATTCGATCCGCCTTCAGGCACTGGTGGATGACTTGTTGAGTTTGTCCGAATTGGAAGGCAGCGATGCTCCGGTCAATCCGACAAACAACAAGTTATGCGACGTCATTCGTAGCATTCACCTGTATCTCGATGAAAAACCTTACGTCAATACGGATAAGCTCAGACTTTCCCTTGCCGAAGAAAAGGAAAGTTTTCCATTTGACGCAATTAAACTCTCCTTGGCCATTGGTAATCTTGTCGACAATGCATTCAAATATGCAGGAGATTTCACCGAAATCCTGGTGAGCACCGAAATCTCGAATGACGGAAACTTCATTAGTTGTACGGTCAGTGATGATGGAAATGGCATTCCTCCGGAAGATTTGGATAGGATTTTCGAGCGCTTCTACGTGGTAGACAAGGGGCGTTCCAGAGAGAAAGGGGGCACCGGACTTGGGTTGAGTATTGTCAAGCACATCGTGGAGGCACACGACGGACAAGTGGAAGCAAGGAGCAAACTAGGTCAAGGATCCACTTTCCGGTTAACAATACCCAGGTTTTCCTCCTAGCGACTCGAAAGGGCAAAAACAGACTTTGTTACATAATTGGCGCAAACCCGTCACATAAAAACAATCCCTTTGATATATAGTCGAAATTCTTTCTATGGCTTCTGTTTTGTTAACTATCTATCGGAACTTTCGAGTGATAAGCTTATCTCTTAATCTAGGTTTTTTTCGCTAGTCCCAAATGGACGAAAAGATGAAATCGACTTTCAAGAAAGATAAGCTGATAAAGGCCTTTTTTGCCAGTAATGCGCTGACCTCTATCATCATTCTGGGATTGATCACGATCTTTCTTTTCAAGGAAGGAATCGAGTTCTTCGGCCAATACCGCCACGAACTTGAAAGATACAGAGGATCGGGCATGGAATACGCCAAGGTAGTCTCTACTCAACATAATGAACAAACCACTCTTTACCGCTACCTCGAAAACATACTGTCCAAGGAAGTTGAACACTTTGAATCACTCCCCTCAAACGGTCCGAATAGAGAAAAAGGTGAACAAGGAAGGCAAGACCTGCTTGCCCTGACCCGTAGTTTTCAAGACTCCAAGGAACTGCTGCTGACCTATGAGAAAGACGTAGTCAAATGGGCCGCCGAGACCAAATTGTTCCTCATTACCCAGAACGATCTAATCGAAGTCAAATCGGAAGCCATTGAACAAAAACTGCCAGCCGAGGATTTCCCGGAAACGATCGGAGAATTGAAAGAGAGGAATTCCTTTACCCATAGAGAGTTAGCCCGTTGGAGAAACTACTTCATCAGGCACGAAAGAGAGGATTTGGCCAAGCGGATCAACCCGAAGGCAGGGGACGAAATGGGCACAACTGAGAAAGGGAAAATAAACGACCTGACCGATCGTATTCGAAAATCGGCAACAGTCGAATATGCCGAGACCCTGATTGCTCAGGAAAAGCAGTTCTCTGAAATTTTCTCCGGTTTCAAACCGAATTTTCTCCTTCCCGAATCGGAGAAGTCACTTGCTCAAGCGCAAGAAGCCCTCAAGGAATACCTCAGCAAGGTGCCAACCTACAAAGAGAGACTCACCCAGTGGGATCCCCTTACGCCTTACCCGCTCCATCGTGCTCTGACCGGTTTTCTTCTCGGCAAGGATTGGGTGACCAACAGCGCCCGACAGGATTGGTTTGGAGTGTTGCCACTCCTTTCAGGATCATTGCTCGTCAGCCTGATCGCCTTGGCCTTGGCCATTCCCTTTGGGGTTGGATCGGCGATCTACATCAATCAAATCGCGACGACTCGTGAACAATCCATTATCAAACCATGCATTGAGTTCATATCTGCCATTCCATCCGTCTTGATCGGATTCTTCGGGATCGCTGTTCTAGGCGGAATGGTCAGTTTCATCACTGACGAGCGCTTGAATTCATTAACCGCAGGCTTTCTTTTGGCCTTGATGACGGTGCCAACTATTTTCACCTTGGCCGAGGACTCTCTCAATAACGTGCCCAGAGTTCTCCGTGATGCCTCCCTCTCCCTTGGCGCAACCCGATGGCAAACCTGCGCCAAGGTGATCTTTCCCTCTGCGATTACCGGCATAATCTCAGCGGTACTTCTTGGTTTTGGAAGAGTGATTGGTGAAACCATGGTTGTTCTGCTATGCGCCGGCAACCGTATTGCAATTCCAGACTTCACTTCGGGGTTTGGAGTATTCGCTCAACCGGTGCATACGATGACAGGCATAATAGCGCAGGAGATGGGTGAAGTGGAATTCGGCAGCATCCACTACCGGGCTCTCTTCATGGTGGGAATAACCCTCTTTCTGATCTCTCTACTGGTCAACTTCCTCTCTCAAACGATCGCCAACAGGTACAAGAACAGTTACTGAGCTAATGAAACCGAACGATCAAGATAAGAAAAACCCTTTTGTCAGGAGATTTTCACATGAACGGATTCAGGAAACCATCATGTTCGGGATTCTCCGGAGCATGACTTTCTTCGTTCTTTTTTGCGCCGCCTTTCTCTTCTGGGATATCTTGTCCAAAGGCTCGACGAAAATCTTCGAAGGCGATGGGTTGATCAACTGGGAATTCCTGACGGAGGATCCCCAAACTCTCCATGTCACAAAAGACGGAGAAACAGAGATCAAATTGAGCTCGAAAAAATACTATAAGCTCAAGGACGAGAAGATGCTCCAAAAATGGAATGCTTTCAAACAAGGCCCGGACTATGACGCGGCTCTCGAGCGACTCAATCTCGGGATCAAAGCGATTCGGAAAGAATGGACGGAGGATGGACTCCAAAAGGCCAAGGTCGAATTCATTGCCAGGGAAAGGGAAAGTTCGCTCGGAAAATTTAGTTTTTGGAAAGAACTAGCAACGGATCCACAGACCACCGCCTCCGATTTCGAATTGGAAATAGAAAAAGTACCGGAAACAATCAGTCAATTCATTCTCGGACATTTGGAGAGAGAGAGCGGTCGTCTTGCAGAGGTCGAAGGAGAGATTAGAAATTTTCGAGCCCGGCAATACCCTTTGATCGAAAACCCGACCGAGGCGTCGATCCCAAAGATAGAGAGCGCGTATTTGGATTTACTTGAAGAGTTACCGACCCTTCTTACCGAGGCCACTACCAATTTTGGGCGTGAGATCCAGACGAACTACTCCTCATTCATCAAGACAGGGGGGCCCAAGGCATTCGCAAATTTGGCTGAAGCCATCGAAGCCTATGGTCCAATTCGCCAATCCTTGCTCGGAAAGAATGGAGGGCAAGAGGCTTGGGACGAAATGCAGGCCTGTCTTGCTCCGTTCCGGCAATCAATGGAAATTACCTTGCCCTCCAAAGATTACGCTTATTCGGGAGGCGGTATATTCCCCGCAATAATCGGGACTTTACTGTTGGTTCTGGGAGCCATGTTAATCGCTATCGTTCTTGGAGTCTTTTGCGCCATCTTTTTGGCCGAATACGGAAAACCAGGAAAGTTCCTGTCTTTGGTCAGGCTCGCAATCCTCAATTTGGCAGGAGTTCCCTCCATCATCTTCGGACTTTTCGGATTTGGCTTGTTCGTAATTTTTCTAGATTGGAACGTTTCGCTTCTAGCCGGCTGGTTCACTCTCGCGTTCATGGTCCTGCCTATCGTCATAACCGCTAGTGAAGAAGCCTTGCGCTCCATTCCTCAAGGATTTCGGGAAAGCTCTTTGGCTTTAGGCGCAACCAAATGGACGATGATCAGAACGAGCGTCATTCCGTACGCAATGCCTGGCATTCTCACTTCGTCCATCCTTGGGGTCGCGAGAGCAGCCGGTGAGACCGCCCCCATCATGTTCACCGCCGCTTATGCCAAACGCTCCGAACTCCCTTGGGAAGGCTTGGAACACTGGACGGATTTCTTTTTCCAAGGAGTGATGGCTCTTCCTTACCACATCTACGTCGTAAGCGCCAAAATCCCCCAAAATGAATATACGCAAGATATGCAATACGGAACGGCCTTCGTCTTTCTCGTGCTTGTCCTGGGTATTGCAAGTCTTTCCATCGTTCTTCGCAATCGCCTTCGAAAAAAATATCACTGGTAACCTATTTCCTGACAATGCAAAGTGTAAATGATCAAAAAGCGCCTGAACGCGAAGGAGCAACTGAACCTGAGCCAAAGAACGCCACCATAAGCATCCGTAACCTCGATTTTCTCTATGGTGAGAACCAGGTCCTGCACGATGTGTCTCTTGACATCTTCCCCAATGAGGTCATGGCATTCATCGGCCCCTCCGGATGCGGAAAGAGCACCCTTCTGCGCTGCTTCAACCGGATGAACGATCTGGTGGAAGGAGCGAAAATAGGCAAGGGCTCCATCGAGATTCACGGGACGGACTTGCAAGATCAGTCCGTGGATGTGATCGAGCTTCGAAAGAAAGTTGGGATGGTCTTCCAAAAATCGAACCCTTTCCCCAAGTCAATCTACCAAAACGTGGCCTATGGGCTTCAGATACAAGGATTGAAATCCAAAAAAATCATTGATGAAAAGGTAGAGGAATCCTTAAGGAAAGCCGCTCTCTGGGAAGAGGTCAAAGACAGGTTGAATGAAAATGCCTATGGTTTGTCCGGTGGTCAGCAACAACGTCTGTGTATCGCCCGAACCCTTGCCGTGGAACCGGAAATAATCCTTATGGACGAGCCTTGCTCCGCCTTGGACCCCGTAGCTACAGGGCGTGTGGAAGAACTCATTTTCGGGCTGAAGGCCGAATACACCATCGTCGTCGTAACGCACAACATGCAGCAGGCCGGAAGAGTATCCGACAGGACGGCTTTCTTTTACCTAGGTAAATTGATCGAATGCGATCTCACGAAAAAAATCTTTCTCAATCCTAGTAAAAAAGAAACCGAGGATTATATATCGGGCAAATTCGGTTGACCACAAATTACTTTGAACCCAAAGCGTTAAACTCATCACTCATGACAACCTACTTCGAACACAATTTAGAAACGATAAAATCCAAACTCCTTCTTATGGGGCAAATGGCGAATGAGTCGCTGAAGCTATCGATTCAAGCGTTGATGGAGTGTGACTCAGTGCTAGCTAAGTCCATTCGAGAAAAGGATCGGGAAATCGACGAACTCGAGAACGAACTCAGCGTTGCCATCACTTCTTATCTATCGACCCACGCACCCGTAGCGGCAGATCTGAGGTTTCTTGTGGCCACCATGAAGATAAGCCATGAGATCGAACGCATCGGAGACGAGTCCAAGGCCATCGCCCGAAGATCACGAAAGACAACCTCGCATGATTTTCACGAAATCCCCAAAATGGCGAAAATCGCCCAAGAGATGCTCAAAGACGCCCTTTCCGTTTTCGTAGAATTCGACGAAGAGAAGGCAAAGGACATCTGGAAGTTGGATTTGGAAGTAGACCAATTGCACCAGGAAAACAACCGGTTTTGCCAAACCTTGGTCGAAAAGGATCCGACCCAAGCCTCTTCTGTGTTTGAGACGCTATTTATATCAAAGTCGCTCGAGAGGGTTTGCGACCATGCGGTCAACGTATCCAAGGAGGTTGTGTTCATCGCTACCAGTCGTGATGTCCGGCATGCTCCCGAATACAAGAAGTCTGCGCTGCGAAAGGAAATGGAATAACGATTCGACCGGTTGCGCTCTGCTACCGATCGGAACTAACTCCTATGCTTCATGCACATCCTCAAAAGGATGAGCCTGCGAATCGCTTGATCCCAAGTTCAAATCAAACTTGCCGTTTAAGCGCCCTCACCGTGGACGCTCAGCTCTCAAATGACGAGACCCTCACCCTCCGCGAAAAAATGAAGGTAACCGAAGAGGCTTATTGTTGGAAGTGCCACCAGAACACCAATCCGGCCGGTCTGCCTTTCGAAATGTTCGACCATTTTGGCCGTTGGCGGACCAAGGAACTGGGCAAGCCGGTAGACACCACGCGAGCAATCACCAACAGCGGGGTACGCGGACTCGACGCCGAAGTACCCGATGCGGTGGCCATACTTCACAGGTTGGCCGACTCACCACGCGTCCGACAAGTTTTCGTCCGCCACGCCTTCCGCTACTTCATGGGTCGTAACGAAACACTCCGCGACGCCTCCACCCTCCGCCGGGCCGATCAGGCCGATGTCAAAAGCGGAAGCAGCATGAAGTCGCTCATCATCTCACTCTAAAGAGCGACTCTTTTCTCTACCGCAAAATTCAGAAAAGTATGGAATAAGTTGCTGACTCCCCAAAGATCGAGCTCTAGATACCTACGACTCATAACCTTCATGAAAAACATTACGCACATACTCTTTCTTTCTTTGGCTTGGGCCTTCGGGTCAAACGGCGTCGACGCCGCCGAGCGCCCCAACGTCATTCTCATCATGGCCGACGACATGGGCTATGAAGCCTTGTCCTCCAACGGCAGCGAATCCTGCAAGTCCCCGAACCTTGACAAATTGGCCAAGGAAGGCATCCGTTTCACAAACTGTTTCTCCAACCCGATCTGCACCCCCTCTAGGGCAAAGATCATGACTGGTCAGTACAACGTCCGCAATTACGTCAAGTTCGGCATGCTGGATCGTGGGCAGACCACCTTTGCTCATCAACTCAAGGCGTCCGGTTACGCAACCGCGATCGCCGGCAAGTGGCAATTGGGCAAGGAGAAGGATGCGCCACAGCACTTTGGATTCGAAAAATCCTGTCTTTGGCAACATACTCGCGGCGGCCGTTCGAAGTCGGGCGGCAAGACCATCGACCGCCGTTTCGTCAACCCGTTGCTCGAATTCAACGGGAAAGAAAAGGAGTACACAAATGGCGAGTATGGCCCCCAAGTCTGCACCGACTTCATCTGTGAATTCATCGACACGAACAAGAAGAAGCCCTTCCTCGTCTACTACCCGATGATCCTTTCCCACTGCCCTTTTGACCCCACACCGGACTCCACCGATTGGGATCCGAAGCGACTCGGATCCACCACCTACAAGGGCGATCAAAACGATCCTCAGCGCCACTTCGTGGACATGGTGGCCTACGCCGACAAAGCCGTCGGTCAGATCGTCGCCCAACTCGAGAAGTCAGGCGTGCGTGACAACA